>CAYYHT010000074.1:0-16300 GCA_964471355.1 uncultured Enterobacteriaceae bacterium | reverse complement strand
GCCATCGTGGCCCCGGTTCCGCCCGCCGAGCCGCCGCCGCGCTGGGGGAGCAGCTCTTTGACGGCGACCTCCCGGCCGATGTGCTCGTCAAAGACAACCAGCACGCGCCCAATTCCCCCCTGGCCGATGACATTGCCGCCGGTCTCGTCTCCGCCGATGTAGCGCCCCTCGGTCTCGGGAGTGACCGAGAGCTTCTCGTCCGTCGCCCCGGCTGGGTCAGCGTCTGGACCAAACGTGGCAAAGCCATCCAAGCCGGTCGAGCTGGCCTCGGGGTCAAATGTCTCGTCGGCCTTCTTTCCGCTCACACGCGAAGTCTACCGATTAGTGGCCCGCACGCGAAATGATCCGCAGTGGCCGTCGTATCGCATCCGAGACCCACAACCGGGAGTCCCCATGGCAGACGAATACGATGAAGGCCAAGGCCAAAAAGCGCTGATCTGCGGCGTGCTGGCCATCTTTGCTCACGGCTGCTGCTGCATTCCGCTGGTCGTCTACATCGCGCCATTCATCATCTTCACCCTCGAGTACATGGCCATCAGCAACGGACGCGAGGCAATGGCCTTGGCCGATGCCGAGGGCAAGTCCGACCCGATGGCTCTCGGTGGCGTCATCGCGGGCGGCTTTGCGCTGCTCATGAGCCTGTCCTGGATCGCGATGGTGGTGCTGTCCTTGGCCGGCGTCGTCGGCCTGTTCGGTCTGAGCTTCCTGGCCATCTTGCTCGACTGAAGCCGACTAGTTCTGCTCGCTGGGCATGCCCATGGTCGGCGCGTCCTCGCGCGTGGTCTCGACCGGCTTGCCCATCGACTGCCCAAGCTTGTAGGCGCGCTCTTTGAGCTCGACCTTTTCGTCGTCGTCGAACATCACGCGCTCGCCCTTGCTGGTGCGCATGAAGATGACGCTGCACAGTGTGCCCTTGGCGGTCTTGACGAGCTCGTACTCGACGCGCTCGATCTCACGCAGCGGAATGCGCAGGGTCTCGCGCTCGCCCTCTCGATAGAAGCGGTCCAAGACCACTTCTTTGCGCGCCAATGACAGCTGGGTATTGGCGGTGTACTCGCCAGCGCACGGCGTGTCGGCCTTGACCTTTTCGACAGTCAGCACGCCGGGAAGGCTGGCCACGGCACCGTCCTGCTTGATGCCCACCGTATAGGTGCCGGCTGCCATGCCCTCGGGCACCTTGGCCTCGATGAGCGTCGGACCCTTGACCTCGGTGAAGTCAAAGGCCGTGGCGGGCTGGCCCTCTTCGCGCCGCAGGAAAGCCTCAGCGTTGTCCGCGATGTCGTTTCCCATCACCTTGATGGTCATGCCGGGTGTGACTGCGACGGGGTCGACGGCAACCAGAGTGGGTCCAGTCGAGCAAGCGGTCTGCACAAGCAACGCGGCGATGGCAAGAGTTCGTCTCACGGCGCCGTGAGGCTAACAAGATCGGCGTCGAAAGGGGTAGGCTGCCCTCCCGTGATGCACCCTCGACCCGGTCCTGTCGTCCTATGCATCCTCGACGGCGTCGGAATCGGCAGCGGCGAGGAGGACGATGCCGTCGCGACCGCGCGCACGCCGAACCTCGACCGATTGCGCGCCGAGTGCCCCAACCGCTCTCTCGCGGCCCACGGCACGGCGGTCGGAATGCCCAGCGACAGTGACCTCGGCAACTCCGAGGTCGGCCACAACGCCATGGGCGCTGGAAGGGTCTTCGATCAAGGAGCAAAGCTGGTGCATGTGGCGCTGCAGACCGGCACCGCGTGGACCACTGACGTCTGGAAGCAGCTGGTCGCCGGACGCACCCTGCACCTGCTGGGCTTGGTCTCGGACGGCAACGTGCACAGCCACGTCAATCACGTCTACGAGCTCATCGAGCGCGCTGCCAGTGACGGCGTCCAGAGCCTATGTGTGCACGTGCTCACCGACGGGCGCGATGTTGCAGCACGCTCCGCCCTCACGTGGGTCGAGCAGCTCGAGACCGTCTTGGCGGGACATCGGGCCCAGGGCCGCGCATACCGAATCGCCAGCGGCGGCGGGCGCATGCTCATCACCATGGACCGGTACGAAGCGGACTGGGAGATGGTCGCTCGCGGCTGGCGCTGCCATGTCTTGGGACAGGGACGCAGCTTCCCGGCGGCGTCTGTCGCCATCCAGACCCTGTACGACGACAGCGGGGACGTGGACGACCAATACATGCCCGCGTTCATCGTCGAGGGCAGCAACGGCGCGATTGAGGATGGAGACAGCGTGCTGTTCTTCAACTTCCGCGGCGACCGGGCCATCGAGATCACCCGGGCCTTCGAGGCGGGGGCCGAGTTCGCGAAGTTCGACCGACAGCGGGTTCCCGACGTCTTCTATGCGGGCATGATGCAGTACGACGGCGACCTGCACCTGCCTACTCACTACCTGGTTCCCCCACCGGACATCGACAGCACCGTGGGTGAGCACCTTGCAGCAGCGGGCAAGCGCACCTTCGCGTGCAGCGAGACCCAGAAGTTCGGGCACGTCACCTTCTTCTTCAACGGAAATCGGTCCGGCTACATCGACGAGCAGCTCGAGACCTATGTCGAGGTGCCAAGCGACAACGTGCCCTTCGACACGGCCCCCGAGATGAAGGCCAAAGAGATCAGCGACGCCGCGGTGCAGGCCATCACACAGGGCAACTTCGACCACGTACGCCTAAACTACGCCAACGGCGACATGGTCGGGCACACCGGAAATCTGTCGGCCACGCGCATTGCCCTCGAAGTACTGGACGTCGAGATCGCACGCTTGGAAGCCGCTGTTCGCCAAGCCGATGGCGTGCTGCTCATCACCGCAGACCACGGCAACGCCGACGAGATGTACCTGCGCAAGAAGGGCAAGGTGCTGCAAGACGACAGAGGTGAGCCACTGGCCCGCACCAGCCACAGCACCAACTTGGTGCCTCTCATCGTGTTCGACCCGCGCGGTGAGCTGTCCCTTGCCGACGTGCCGGCCGGGGGCATCGCCAATCTAGGCGCCACCATCCTGGAGCTGTGCGGAGTCGAGCCTCCCGACGACTACCTTCCGGGCTTGGTCAGCTAGAGCACCGACGCTCTAGGCCGTCTAGCTGGCGCCGAAGTTGCGCACAATGGCACCGCTGGCGCGTCCCGCCAGAGCTGGGAACCACCGCTTGGCGTAATAGGCCAGCCACGCTTCACGGGTGACCGGCACGACGCCGCGATTCCAGCGAATGCCTGAAATCACCGCGTTGGCGACGCGTTCTGGAGAGGCGCCTCGGGCGTCGTAGGTCTTCTGCACGCGGTCTTTGGCGTGGTCGTCTTGGTAGCGGGTGGCTTGCACGATGCCCGTCTGGATGATGCCCGGGCAGATCGTGCTGACCCCGACACCCATGGGCCGCAGCTCGGCTCGGATCGACTCGGAGAGCCCGACCACGGCGAACTTGCTGGTGCAGTAGCCGAGCACGCCCGGGCATGCGTACAGGCCGAACGCCGAGGCGATGTTCACGATGTGCCCACGACCGGCCTCGGCCATGGGGCGGCCGAACAAGTGGCAGCCGTGCAGCACGCCCTTGAGGTTGATGTCGAGCACCCAGTCTAGGTCGTCGAGCGAGGTATCCATGAGACCGCCGGCCAAGCCAACCCCGGCGTTGTTGACCAGAATATCGATGGGCCCAAAGGTGCCGTGCACCTCGTCGGCAAAGGCGGTCATGTCGGCCCGGTCGGACACGTCGACACGCCGGGCCATGACGACCGCCGCGCCCACTGTCGCCGAAGCCGAATCGAGAGCGGCTCCGTTGATGTCGCAGAGGATGAGTCTGCAGCCCCGCTCGGCGAGTGCGATGGCGGTGGCCAGGCCGATGCCGCCTCCTGCTCCAGTGACCAATGCGAGGCGATTGTTGAGGTCTCTCATGGGGCCATCCTGTGTGAGGCGTCTGGCATAACGCGAGTTAACGGGCGCCTCTGGAGGATCGATGCCGATCGTTGACCTGCGCTCCGACACTGTCACACGGCCCACCAAGGCGATGTACGACGCCATCATCAACGCCGAGCTTGGCGATGATGTGTTGGGCGACGACCCGACCGTGACCGCCCTCGAAGCGCGGGCCATCGAGCTGTCGGGCATGCGGGCGGCGGTCTTCGTTCCCTCGGGGACCATGGGCAATCAGATCGCCATCGCCATGCACACAAGGCCCGGTGACGCGGTGTTGATGGAGGACGGCAGCCACCCCTTCAACTACGAGTCCGCCGGCGCGGCAGTCATCAGCGGCGTGCAGATCCGTCCCATCAAGGGCGTGGGCGGCTTGCTCGATCCCGCAGATGTCATCGCGGCGATCCCGCCGGTCGACAACCACTTTGCTCCGGTCAGCCTGCTGATCGTCGAGAACACCAGCAACCGCGGCGGCGGCACGGTCTATCCACTCGAACGCCTCGATGCGCTGACTAGCGCCGCTCGTGAACGCGGACTGAAGCTGCATCTCGACGGTGCTCGGGTCTTCAACGCCGTGGTCGCCAGCCAGACCCCACTGTCCCGAATCGTGCGCGACTTCGACAGTGTGACCTTCTGCCTCTCCAAAGGCCTCGGAGCCCCTGTCGGCTCGGTATTGTGCGGTTCGTCTGTCGATATCGACCGCGCTCGCTACGTGCGCAAGCGTCTGGGCGGCGGCATGCGCCAAGCGGGCATCCTCGCGGGAGCCGGACTGCACGCCCTCAACCACCACATCGACCGACTGCAAGACGACCACGCTCGCGCCAAAGCGCTCGCTGCGGGCATCGCCGAGTGTGGGCTGGACTGTGCCGTACCTCAAACCAACATGGTCTACGTCACGGTGCCTGGGGCCGCGACGTGGGTTGAGGGCCTGGAGGAGCGAGGAGTGCGCTGCTACGCGACCGCACCGGACCGAATCCGCCTGGTCATGCACCTCGACGTCGATGACGCCGGGGTCGCGCAAGCGATTGACGCGTTTCGCGACCTCAGTAAGTAAATCAAATCAATACAATTGTGTGGGTCATTGACACCTGACACAATCTAAACGATCGCCTGACGAGCCCCTGACTCGACCGCTCCAGAAATCCAGCATGTTGCCGCTCAACTGCTGGGGGTCTGTATGTCTCGTTCCTTTCTTCTGCTCGCAATGCTGGCCACTGGCTGCGGCCCCACGGCCATTGTGCTCGATGACTCGACCGATGTGGACCGCCCTGATTCCGAGGACTCCGGGTTCGCCGACCGCATCGACATCGGCAATTTGCTGGGCCACCTCGACGCGCTGCAGCAGATCGCCGACGACAACGACAGCACGCGCGTTTCTGGCACCACTGGCTACGACCAGAGCGTTGAGTACGTACGAACGACGCTGCAGCAAGCCGGCTACGACGTACAGCTCGACAGCTACGAAGTCACCGACTGGGACTTCCGCACCGCCACCCTCGAGAGCGCGCTGGACCCGGACTTCGAGGTGCTGACCTACAGCGGCGGTGGAGTGGCGTCGGGCGTGCTGACGGCCGTCGATGTGATGCTGCCTCCGGGGGCCGAGAACAGCAGCACATCGGGCTGTGAGAGCGGCGACTTCAGCGAATTCCCAACCGGAGGCATCGCGTTGATTCAGCGGGGAAGCTGCACATTCGCCACCAAGGTGGCCAATGCCGAGAGTGCAGGTGCCGTCGGCGTGGTCATCTTCAACGAGGGCCAATCCGGACGCCGGGGCGTGGTTGAGGGCGTGCTCGACGAGCAGACTCCGTCTTCCATTCCGGTGATCGCTGTGTCCTTCGCCACTGGCGAGGCCTGGGCGCAGTCCGCCGACCCGGTCAGTGTCGACTTCGAGGTCGTGGCGACCCACACCGTCACCGTCGAGCACAACGTCATCGCCGAGCTTGAAGGCAAGAATCCCGACCGCGTGTTGATGGTCGGCGCTCACCTGGACTCGGTCTCGGCTGGCGCGGGCATCAACGACAACGGGAGTGGCACCGCACTGGTCTTGGAGGCCGCAATCCAAATGGCCGCCCATGAAGAGCAGCCTGACCGCACCGTGCGCTTTGCCTGGTGGGGTGCCGAGGAGACCGGCTTGATCGGCTCATGGCACTGGGTGCACGACGAAGCGACCGGCGAGCCCGACATGGAGCGCCTGCAGAACCTGGATGCCTACCTCAACTTCGACATGTTGGCGTCCGGAAACGGGCTTGCATTCGTGAGCGACGGCGATGCTTCGGACATCAACGACGGTGGCGCCAACGCCGGTTCAGCCGCGATCGAGGGGCTGTTCCTGGACTACTTCGACGACCGGCAACTTCCGACCCGCGCCGAGGGGCTGTACATCCCGAGCGACTCGTGGTGGTTCGTCGACCTGGGCATTCCCACCGGCCACATCTTCAGCGGGGCCTTTGGAGCTAAGAGCAGCGACGAAGCCATCGACTTTGGCGGTCAGCAGGGCCAAGACTACGACCCCTGCTACCACGCTCCCTGCGACGACACCGAGCACATCGACGTAGATCTGTACGAGCAGTTGGCCCAGGCCAGCGCCCACGCCATTGGCGAACTCGCTTGGTCCATCGAGCCACTCGGAGACAGCTCGAACGCCCGCGGACTGCGTCACACCGACCGCCCACGGCCTTTCGGCTGCCACGAGCACGTGCGCTGGGACCGCTAGGCATGGGGTCAGGATCCTCCTATTCCTATTCGCTCCCCGCTGCGGATGGCCTTCACGCCCACATGCAGATGGGGTCAGGATCCTCCTATTCCTATTCAGGCGGAAATCTAGCGGTCGTCGTCCGCCTCAGCACCGGTCGCCGGGTTGCTTCGCCACGCACGGGTAGTGGTTGAAGATGAACGGCTCGCCAAACTGCAGTCCTTCGTGCGTTGGACGTTCAAACGGAAGCGCTGGCCGCTGGCCCGTCCGCTGCCACTCTGCGGGAAACTCGACTGTCTGAATCGCCCGAGCGGGCGCGGGTGATTCCACGTCTCCCAACGCGATTCCGAGCATCAACAACAGCAAAGCCGCCTCCACCCTCCGCTTGTCGCGGGACGGGGGAAGCTTCACAGGCTCCGTCAAAGACCCTCAAATTTCCGCCCGAATAGGAATAGGAGGATCCTGACCCCTCATAGACGCGCCCAGGGCAAGGTTCGAGAGCAGCCTCCGAATAGGAATAGGAGGATCCTGACCCCTAGAGCGGATCCCTCAGACGGACCCCAACAACAGCAAAGCCTCCACCCCCCAGCTGTCACCGGCGGGCAGAGGCTCTGAAGAAGCACAGGACCTAGCCGAGCAGGTCTTTGACGGCCTCGCGCTCGCCGACGAGCTCGTCGATGCTGACTTGGATCTTCTGCCGGTCGTAGTCGGTGAGCGCAATGTCCTCGACCAAGTGGGCGACACCGTTGTCGTCGATGATGTGCGGGAAGCTGAAGATGAGGCCCTCGGGCACTCCGTACCAACCCTCGCTGCGGACGGCCATGCTGACGATGCGTCCATTGCTGCCGTGGAACCAGTCGTGCATGTGGTCGATCGACGCGCTGGCTGCGCTGGCGGCCGAGCTGGCTCCGCGAGCCTCGATGATGGCCTTGCCGCGGGTGCTGACCGTCTTGTGGAAGTGGTTGGCAATCCAATCGGCGTCGAGCACGTCGGTGGCGGCCTTGCCGTCGATGGTCGCGCGGCCCACGTATGGGTACATCGTCGGGCTGTGGTTGCCCCAGATGATGACGTCGTCGATGACGCCGGTGGCCACGCCTGCGACGCTGCCGATCTGACCCTTGGCCCGGTTCTGATCGAGGCGGGTCATGGCCGAGAAGTTCTTGACGCTGGGCGCGTAGTGGTTGGCGATGAGGCAGTTGGTGTTGCAGGGATTTCCGACCACAATCACCTTTGCATCGCGGCTGGCGGCGGCTTCAATGGCCTTGCCCTGTCCGACGAAGATCGGTCCGTTCGCGGCGACAAGGTCCGAACGCAGCATTCCCTTGCTGCGGGGACGACTGCCAACGAGGAACAGCTGGTCTGCATCGCCAAACGCGACCTCGGCATCGGACGTTGCAACGATGTCCTGAACCAGCGGGAATGCACTGTCGACCAGTTCCATGACCACGCCGTTCAGCTTGTCCATGACGGGAGGAATCTCGAGAAGTTGCAGAATGACTGGCTGATCTGGACCGAAGCAACTGCCGGATGCAATGCGCCAGAGCAGCGAGTAGCCGATGTTGCCGGCAGCGCCGGTGACTGCGACACGGATGGGAGCGGACATGAGGGCCTCCTGAATGGCCGGCATGCGTAACGCCATCTGGCACCGAAGGAACCACCTCGCATGACGAAATGGGGAGGATTTCGCTGCGCTGCGGGTTATCTGGGACGGCCTTGCCAGGAGACGATCCATGACCCTGATGCTCGCACTGCTTCTAGGCAGCGCCCAAGCCCAGGATTGCAACCCCGCAGCTGCAAAGGCAGCTTTTGAGGAAGCCAGTCCTGTGGCCGTCGCAGCGGCGTGGACACGATGGGCCGAGTGCGATCCCGACCAAGCCAAAAAGGCGACCGCCGCAGCCGTCGAAAAGATGCTCGCCGGGGACCCCGCCTACGCCGCCCTTGCAACCGCCATCGGCTTCGGCGAGACCGACACCGTCACCGAGTGGGTCCGCAAGCAAGAAGCCGGCCACCGCAGCAAGGCGATTGCCTCGCTTGGCAACACCTGCAGCACCGATGAGAGCGTCGAAGCCTACCTGCTCAAGACGCCCTCAACCCTCAAGAGCGACTTCTGGAAAGAGCGCTGGTACCGCGCCTTCGCGACCTGCCGCACCGACGGCGTGCGCAAGTGGATCACCGCTGCACTCGACGAAAAGGCCGCAAGCGACGATCCCGACGACAACGACTTCACCGGCATTCTCGAGGTCTACAGCCGCAACATGGGTGCCGACGCCATTCCCAAGCTCACTGAGCTCGCAGGCACAGTCGGCTCCGACGACAAGATGGTCTACATCGTCAGCTCCTTTGCCGATGCGGCAAACGTCGGCGGAAAGGGCGGCATCAACGGAGACGCCGCGCTCAAGGGCACCACGGCAATCATCGAGCTGGCACCCAAGATGGGCTACCGCTCGGTCGAGAACGCTCGCGCCACTCTCGAGGCGCTCGGCGCCCAGGCCAACGCCGACGCGATGGCCGCCTACCGCTGGCCCGATCGCCTGTCAGACGGGCAGTACACCTATTCCGTGGCCGCACGCGAGCTGACAACCTGCAAGAACGGTAAGCGCAACGGCACCTTCCACCACGCCGACCTGTCCGAACCAGGCGCCCGCTGGCCCGAGCAGGTCAAGGTCGTGCTCGTCGATCATCTGACCCGCGAGTGGGAGATCGGCGAGTTCGCAGCGAAGTGCAAGGGCGAGTTCACCGTCGAGTTCTTCGTGCCCAGCGAGCCATGGGCCGACGACGACCCCAAAAAGGCCGACTGGCTCAAGGAACAACGGCAGGGATTTCAGGCCGAGACCGAGGGCTACGACAAGCGCGGTCCGAATCCACACGACCACTTCGAGCTGTTCTAGAGCAATCGGTGCTCTAGCCACCGGCGCTCGAATTCCTCGTCCGTAAAAAGGCCCTTTGTAGGCGCGGTTTTCGCTCGCCTCCAAAAAAGTTCGACGTGCCTTGTAAGAAACAACGGCGACGCTCGTTTCATGGACAGAAAAGCGTCGGCGCGGCCCCCCGGCATCCCTGGAACGCATGGGGACAACTGGGACCTGGGGAACCTGGGGGGCCGTAGCCGACACTTCTCGCCTGGAGCGAAAGCCACGGACCAAGCGTCCCGGATTTCCTTGCCCCAGGCACACCGCGGAGCCAAGACAGCCCATGCTTGAGCTCCTTTGGCCATCTCAATGCGCGGGGTGCGACGTCCTAGGCAGAGGCCGGTTGTGCCCTCTTTGCCTGCCGGACTGGTGCCGGCGAGTGCAGGTCGACACAGAACATGTCTCCGCCGCGTGGTCCTGCGCAAGCCTCGATGATCCCCTTGGCAACGCACTGCGCAAGGCCAAGTACGGCCATGACCGCTCGTTGATGTTCGAGCTTGCTGCCGTCTTTGCAATCGCCACAGCGCCGTTGACCCCGTTCTGCACGGCTGTCGTCGCGGTGCCGACCACCCCATTTAGGCAGCTCCGGCGCGGCTTCTCTCCAGCCGCGATCCTTGCCGGAGAGCTGTCCCGCCAGACAAGGATCGCCGTGCGGCAACCGCTCCGAATGAAGGCAGGCGCCGACCAGGCATCGCTGTCTGCATCGGCCAGACGCCGCTCCATGGCGGGCCGAATCGGATCCGTCGGCACCGTCCGAGGTCGCGTTCTATTGGTCGACGATGTCTGCACGACCGGGGCGACCGCCGACGCCTGTGCCCAAGAGCTGCTTTGTGCCGGCGCTGCAGAGGTGCTGCTGGCCACGGTCTGCGCCGCCCGGCGACCAGCGCACATTCTTCGCGACAATGCGCGACACACATAAGTCGGTCTGGGTCGTACAAATAGAACACGGAACGAACAACCCATGGAGCGACCAATGACCACGACCAACGCAACCCTCGGCGAACTCATCACCCTCTTCTATGAAGAGTACTTGACCATCTACGGCGACGAAGAACTCGCCTCGGTAGCCGCTGCGGCCACCATCAATGACCTTCTCAACGAGAGCTCAGTGGACCCGGGAATGGCTGAAGCCGACGCCGCCTGAACGGAAGCTCGGCACCCGCCGAAATTCCTGTTCGCTCCACGAAAGGCCCGAGCCCGCAATCCCTGCGGCTCGGGCCTTTCTGCGTTGCAATGCCCAATGTCGAAGTACAGCCTTTTCCTAATACTCCCAATGGTTTAGATTACAACCGCTCCGCTCCCCCTCCGCGATACCCTTGACCCGCCAAGACTCCCTCCCCATCGCCGCCGCCGACAAGCCCCGGGACATCGCCGTCACCGGTTGGGCTGGCATTACTGTGCGTGTGGCCTGGACGCTGCTGACGATGGGTGTGAAGGTGAAGCCCGCCGTTCTGCGCGACGCCCGCGATCACGTGCTCTACCACCTGGATCCGCACACGCCATTGGGTCATGCAGAAGACCGTGCGGGAACCCTGACCAAGGACTTCGTGTCGCGAGCGCGGCGCGGCATCGAGCCAGACCCGTGGCCCACGGACGGAGCCATGCTGCTGTCCCCGCGATGGCGTCGAGCTCTCGAGACATCCCTGTCTCCACTCACCGAGCGTGTCTTTCGCCAACACTTCGCCGACGGGCGCTCACTCGCATTCTTGGTTCGCTCCCTGCAGGTCGACGAGATCGCCTTGGAGGGCGCTCGCGGAGGCCTTCGTGAGGTCTTGCGTCGAGTCGCCGTGAGCGACGGAATCCCTCTGGACAAGTGGCCATCAGACCGCATCGACCGGTTGTTGAGCCGTCTGGCTGCATTCTCACCTGGTGTGTGCCCCCCACTTCACGAGGTCATCGCTGGCACCGATCTCGAACACACCCGCAACTGCGCGCGCTGCGATCGGACCCAGCGCCTCATCAATGCCGGGCTGGTTCAGTACGAGGACCTTCTGCCTCCGCCGCTCGAGACACGCCCTGATCACACGGTCAGCGTGCTGGCGCTGCACTTCCATCCCGATGGCAAGACCCACCGCGCCCACCTGGCTGCCGAGATCGACGCGCCGGCCTTCCCTGTCGGGGACGACACCCTGTTGGTGGACTTCCACAACCCCCAGCCGGTCACCGAAGTGCTCGAGTTGGCCGCAGAGGTGGCTTGTCCACACCGAGACCTCGTACGCGGTGCCGTCCTGCACGGCCCTGGCCGATGGTCCCGACATGGCCTGCTTGGTCCCCTCGCCACCGAAGCCGGTGCCGTGGTGCGTTCCCGTGCATGGAGCATCGTCGACACGATTGGAGAACTTCCCGAGGCACTGCCCGAACCTCCGTCGGCGGGTCGCTGGTGGATCGGCACGGCAGCCCTCGCGGCGGCAGCCATATTCAGCGTGTTCGCCATTCTCGGCAGTACTCCTCACGACACCTCTCACCCGGCCGATGTGGTGTTCACTTCCGCCCGAGGCGGCGTCTGGACAGCGTTTGACGTGCCCGACGGCGCGCTCGTGACGTTGATTCGGGAGTACGACGGAGAGCTCGGCGTCGTGCTCGCGTCCGAACAGCCTGCAGACAAGGTCGCCTACGCCGTTGGCGACGGTTCGTATCGATTGCACACAATGGGACCCGGTGTGTTGCTGGTTTCCTCCTCTGCACCGGTTCGCGAACTGCACCGCATGGTCGATGCGGCCAACCGCGCCGACGCCCCCCTTGAGGATCTGGCAAAGCGCATTTCTGTTTCTGCATTGGAAGCAGACCTGCACTGGATGAGGCAGTAGGGCGCATAGAACCGCCCTGTTGGATCACCGCGAAAGACCGTGTGGGAACTAGGAAACTGCATCGGGTGTCTTCAAAGGTGCCCGATAAGCGGCTTTCCGTTGACGGTCGCGATCCACTCCCTCTACGATCTACTTGGGTGCCCGCAGAGAAAAAGATGAGTTCTGGACTGGAAAACGTCGCAAGGTTCGACCTACATATGCATTCGACCCGTTCCGATGGCCGCTTCGCACCGGAAGAGGTGTTGCAGCGTTGTGTAGCCGGAGGACTGCAGGCCATTGCCCTGACTGATCATGATCTGGCCACCACGCTCGATCCCGGACGACATGTCATCGAGGGCCGCGAGATTCACGTCATTGCCGGCGCCGAGGTGTCCGGTCTGCATGACGGCCGCGAGCTTCACCTTCTGGTGTACTTCAAAGGCGAAGTGCCCATGCCATTCCGCCGCTTCTGCGAGAGCCAGGCGGTCAAGCGCGCCGACCGCTACGAAGAGGCCGTCAAGAACATCGGGCTGCCCAATGTCGCCCTGCCGGACGCCGATTCTCGTGCCGGCAAGCGCAGCATCACCCGGCTGCATCTCGCCCGGGCCCTCATGGACGCCGGGCACACCAAGAGTGTCGGCGAGTCCTTTGCCAAGCACACTGGCGACTCCCACGGCAACGTGCCGACCATCGACGTGCCATTTGTCGACTGCATACAGATCGCCAGGGACTGCGGTGGCATCACCAGCTGGGCGCATCCACCGCTGCCCCTGCTGCTGAAATACCTGCCGACATTCGCCGAGGCGGGCTTGCACGGCATCGAGACGCTGCGGCCGAAGATTCTGGGAAGGGAGCGTCGCATCGTGCGCCGTCTGGCCCGCGACCACGATCTCCTGCTCACTGGCGGCTCGGATTGGCACGGCTGGGCGAACCCCGATCATCTGGGCTTGTTCGCGGTCCATCGTTCTGAATTGAAGAAGTTCCTGGACGCTCTGGAGCAAGCCGCCTAGGTTCCGGTCCTATTTCAGACCAGGAGTGCCTCGTGGCCGACCTCAGCGACTTCTTCACCAACTACCTTCCCGGCAAGCTCGAGAAGAACCCCGATCTCGCCGGCGAGATCAACGCCATCTACGTGTTCGACGTCGCCGACTTCGGTCAGTACACCGTCGACCTGACCAGTGGCTCGGGCTCGGTTGCCGAAGGTGGCCATGACAACCCCGGCTGCACCGTCAGCGCCGCCAAGGCCGACTTCGAAGGCCTGCTCGACAACCCGTCCAGCGGCACCATGATGTTCATGACCGGCAAGCTCAAGGTCACCAATGTTGGCCTGGCGATGGCCCTGCAGAAGCTGCTGTCCTAGCAGCTACAGGAATCGTCTGCGCAGCATGACCAGAACCGCGGCGCCCACGCTGGCGCCGGGGACCAGGAACAAGCTGATCAGCCAAATCACACCCATCTCGAGCAGCGAGATGTCCAGCGAGCTCTCCGGATTGCTATCCGGGCGCTCGCTGATTTGATCGGGCTCGTCGATGAGCCAGCCAAGGCTATTCGAGAACAGGTCCTGGTTGTTGCCATAGGCAATCATTCCGTTGCTGGCAAAACTGGCGTCGCCAAACACGACAAGACGACCACCCGGCTTGGGCGCGAAGTCTTCGGGCACTGCCCGACTCGCTGCGGACTCCAGGTCCTCGGCGGACATGCGAATCTCTAGACTCGATCGGGCCTGGCGGACTTGCGCCGCGATCATGCGAACCAGCTCGGCAGCCTTGTCCTCGCCCTTCTGCATCAGCTCGTCGGCGGCGGCATCGTATGAGTCAGCCCGGCGCGGATCGATCTCGACCTCGATGCCTGCATCTGCCAATGCGGCACGCACCATTTCGGCCTGTTGCTGCTCCATCGGGCTGACGGAATCAGCGACGGCTGCGGCCTCGGCGACCAAGTGGCCTGCTTCGGGCTTGGCGACACCCAGCACACCGGGGTCCATGACCTCGACGGCGACCATGACTGGAATCGGACCCTTCAGGTCCGCATCGGGGTCGTAGTCGATCAGGCGACTCGCCATGTCGGTCTCGGCCCAAGACGATTCGCTGGTCTTGGCCAGAGCGCCAACTTTGAGACCTTGCGCACCCTTGAGCACCTGGACCGAGTGGCTCTGACCCAAGGCCGACAGTGCTGTCAACGGCTCGGTAATCGGATGCCGCGCAAAGCTGGACTCGCGCAAGATGACGAAGCTGCCATCCATCTCGGGGACCTGCAGCATGGGATCGTCCTCCCACACGACGTCATCGCCCATCAGCACACCGAAGCGCTGGAGGTCCTCTTTGAAGCCCGGAGCGTTTGCGTCGAGGTCGAGCGCGATCAGGGCAGCTCCACCCTCGGCGATGTAGGCCGCAAGTGCTTCGCGCTCGTAGGGCATCCAGTCTTTCACTGGGCGCATGATCAGCAGGGCGTCGCATTCACGGCTGATGCCTTCGGTCGCGACCTGCATCTTCTTGACTGTGAAGTTCCGGTCCTCGAGCTTGAGCACCACGAAGCCGTACCCAGCTTCGCTGTAGTCGTCGTCCGGATCGATCTCGCCGTGGCCGGTGGCCCAGCACAGAATGTGCTCGGTGCCGCTGAACAGCTTCTGCAGGGCGTTGCTGACGTCCTCTTCGCCGAACTCGCTCTCGAGACGCTGGCGGCTGTCTCCGCTGGCCAGAACGACGGTTCCGTACTCACTGGTGATGGCGAACTGCTGGGCAAGCATCGGACTGCGCAGGGGGTCGATGAACTCGACAACAATCTTGTCCGAGCGCAGCGTGTAGCCCTGGATCGTGTCGCGGAAGCGCGCCTGTTCGCGGCTGCCATTCGTGAAGAAGGCATAGATGGTCACGGGCTCGGTCAGCCCGTCGATGGTCTGCAGCGTGCTGGCTGACAGGGTGAAGGTCTGATTGCCGGTCAGGTCCCACCGGTGGTCGTGCTCGCGGGCCAAGACATAGGATGTCCCTCCAATAGCGGCCGCTACCAGCACTGCCATGGTCGAGCCACCGCCGTAGATGAAGGAACGGGACGAGACCGTGTCCCCAACCCGCTGGCGATCCAGGTAGACGTACGCCATAAGCAGCACCGCGGAGGCGACGCCAAAGCCCGTCGTGTATGGCGTGAACTCAGAGAGTACGAAGTAGAGCGAGCCGAACACGATGAAGTTCAGCAATCCCGCTAGACCGAAGGCCCAAGCGAAGCGAGTCAACACTTCCATCTCAACTCCACCTGTGGCTTTCGACACGCTGGTGCGTGGCGAACAGGAAGAAGCCGATGAACGCGGCGAAGTACACCAGGTCCGAGACGTTCACCACGCCCACCCACAGGTCCTTGACGTGGGAGTACATGCACAGCTGCCCCCAGAATGAATCGGGGCCGTCACCAGCCCAGTGCAGAATCCACAACGCCAACGCCGAGGAGAAGGTCCACACCAGCGCGACAACTTGGTTGTCGGTCATGGCCGAAAAGAACATGCCCATCGACAGAATTGAGGAACAGGTCAGCAGCAGCGCAAGGTAGCCACACAGCCCTGCCCCTGTATCGGGGGTGCCCCAGTAGTAGAGCATCGCGGGCCCATAGCCTGTGCAAGCGAGCATGATGAACACGAAGCCAAAAGCCCCAAGAAACTTTCCGAGCACGATCTCAAACGTAGATACCGGAGAGGTGAGCAGCAGTTCCAAGGTGCGCTGCTTGAGCTCTTCCGAGAACAGCCGCATGGACAGTGCTGGCGTCATCATCAGCAGGACGACGCTCGTGTTCCCGAAGAACGGCGCCATCAGGTGATCTGTGAGGGTCATGGTCTGTGCGGCGTAGGGATTGGCCACCAGGTCGGAGGCCGAAATCACGTACACACTGACCGACGACGCCCAGAAGAACCCCGAGATGAACAAGAAGCCGGCCAACACCAGCCAGCCAAGGGTTGTGTTGAAGGTCGCACGCAGCTCGCGGACGGCGATGTGGATGACGTTCATTGCGCGCCCCCAGTCAGCTGAAGGAAGACATCT
>CAYYHT010000073.1:0-16395 GCA_964471355.1 uncultured Enterobacteriaceae bacterium | reverse complement strand
CGAGCAGAGCCGATGAGCCATCGCAGTTGTAGTCGGTGTCGTCGGTGCAGTCGGTCTCGGGTGCGTCGGGGTGGATGTCGGCGTTGGTGTCGTCGCAGTCGTTGTCGTGTTCGGCGTAGCCGTCGGGGACCGTGCAGTCGTTGGTGGTGCTGTCGGTGATTCCGTAGCCGTCGCCATCGCTGTCTTCGTAGTAGAACAGCTGGTTCGCCTCGTCGTCCTCGTCGACCTGGTCATCGCAGTTGTTGTCGATGCCGTCGCAGGGTTCGGGGGCGCCGGGGAAAATCTCGGCGTCTTCGTCGTTGCAGTCTTCGAAAGCCTGGAACCCGTCGAGGTCGAAGTCTTCGAGTCCGTTGGCGGAGTCTGAATTGGAGCCGGCACAGGCGGCCAGCACGGCGAAAAACAGAGGAGAGTGGATGCGCATGGGCACACCCTAGCCCCGTTCTTACCTTGCTGTGCGGGTTCTAGGCTCGGCGTCGCCGGAGCAGCACCACTGCGAGCAGCATCCAGCCGGTGCCGCCGCCGCCTGACGTGCTGCAGCCAAGACCGTAGTCCGGCACCGCGTTCGAGGGCTCGCCGACGCCATCGGCACCGTTGTCATGTGGCTCTAGATCCGCCCCATCCCACGACCCGTCACCGTCGGAGTCCGGGTTGAACGGGTCTGTTCCCGTGGCGACCTCCTCGGCGTCGGACAGGCCGTCCATGTCGGCATCAGCGGCGACATTCTCTTCTTCGATGAGGCAGCTTTCGTCGCAGCCATCTCCGGGCACGATGCCGCCGTCATCGCACTCTTCGCCGGCCAGCGCGTTGCGAATTCCGTCCCCGCACTGCGCCCAGGAACAGTCTGCATCGCAGTCCACGGACAAGCCGTAGTCGTCGCAGTCCTCGCCAGCTGAGGCGTTCGTGGTGCCGTCGCCGCAGGTCGCTGTCGTGCAGTCGAAGTTGCAGCTGGCGCTCTCGCCGCTGTCGTCACAGTCCTCGGTGCCCGAGACCACGCCGTCTCCACAGCCTGCGATCTCGCAGGTGCCCAAGCAGCTGTCGTCGTCGTTCGAGTTGCCGTCGTCGCACTGTTCGACCCCGACCCACAGCAGCCCATCGCCACAGGTGGCGTCGGTGCAGTTGTTCAGGCAGGCGTCGTTGTCGTCGTTGTCGCCGTCGTCGCAGGCCTCGAACAGGCTGAACAGGTGGCCGTCGCCGCAGACGGCGTCCAGGCAGGTCGTGGGACACTCGTCGTTGTCGAACGCGTTGCCGTCGTCGCACTCTTCGAGCCCGGTCTGCAGATAGCCGTCGCCGCATGTGGCCGTGCGGCACTCGCCAACGCAGTCGTCGGTATCGTCAGTGTTGCCGTCGTCGCACTCCTCGGAGCCCTGGGTGTAGCCGTCGTGGCATGCGGCGAGCTCGCACAGGTTGGTGCAAGCATCGGTGTTGCTGGCGTTGGCGTCATCGCAGTCCTCGACGGTGTCCCAGGTGTAGCCGTCGCCGCAGGTCGCGTCGGTGCAGTCGCTCAAGCAGGCGTCGGTGTTTGCGGTGTTGCCGTCGTCGCACTCCTCTCCAGCCTCTTCAGTTCCATTTCCGCACACGGGGACGGTCGGCAGGGTGTTGTCGATCCAGGCGAACAGGTTGCCCAGCAAGCGGTCGTTGTCGCTGCCAGTGAAGCCCGGTCCCGTAGAGATGATGGCGCCGAAGACGTCGACGTCGGCGCTCATGACCAGCTTGCCAGCCCCTACAGGCTGAATCGCAAACACCGGAACTCCGGTGGGATCGAGCGCCAGCACATTTGCGGTGCTCGAGATTGGGCTGAACTGGGACACAGCGCCCGACGACAGGTAGGCGCGCACGTTGCCATAGGGGCCCGTGAAGATGGGGTGCACCAACCCGGCGGTGCTTGGGGCGAAGGTGGCCGGTGCCGTTGCAATGGCGTGGGTGCCGAAGTTGGCACACAGTCTGTCGTGCCCCGGGTCGTCGCAGCCGACGAACACGATGCCACCGGTGTTCATGTAGGCGGTCAGCACCGCCAGATCGGCATCGGTCAGTCCCGAAGGATGCGGTGGGTCGTCGACCCAGCCTACCCAGAAGGCGTCGTACTGCTGCAGCGTCGAGGCCGACAGCGCCGTCTCGTACCCAATCGTGACCGACCAGCCGTCGACCGAGTCCGTGGCCGAGGTCAGCTTGGTTCGCGTATTGGCGAACTGGGTGGTGTCGAGGGACCAGCCGTTGTTCCATCGCGTGTTCGAAAACGCGCCGAGCTCGATTGCCAGCGCCTCTGTCGAACAGAGGGCTGCAATGAGCAGGATCAAGGCGGCACGCGAGACCATGTCCCCAACGTATCTCAGGGCCTTGCCATGTGGGTGCCGTTACACGCCGAGTCCAATGAAACCTCCCTTCGACATCGCCGCGGACCTCGACACCCCGGTGTCGGCCATGCTCAAGCTGGCCCCATTCCGGCCGCGATTCCTGCTGGAATCGGTTGAGGGAGGCGACCGATTGGGTCGCTACTCTTTTATTGGTTTTGGCGATGGCCTGACCCTGTCGATCGAGGGCGACGAGATCGTCATTGACGGCGAACGAAGTGCGGTGCCGGACGACCTCGATGGCTTGCTCGATGTCCTTCGCGGCGCCCTTGAACGGGCTCCCGAGCCTGGGCGCGGCACAGACCTGCCCTTCACCGGTGGGCTGGTCGGACTGACCAGCTACGACCTGGTCCGCCGCATCGAGAAGCTGCCCGAACAGGCGACCTTGCGCCCCGGTCACCCCGAGGTGCGCTACGTCGCGCCGCGCTCGCTGCTGGTCTTTGATCACGTGAGCCGGCGGGTGGCGTTCCTGCACGACGGTCCCGAACAAGAAGCGGCTCGCTTGCGCAGGCGGGTCATCTCGGCACTCCGCGGAGGCGTGCCCGGTCTGCCGGTGGGCGGTCAGTTCAGCAGCCCAGAGCCGACGATGGCGCCCGAGGCCTACATGGCGGCGGTCGAGGTCATTCGCGAGCACATCCGAGCCGGCGATGTCTTCCAGCTAGTGGTCGCGTCGGCCTTTGAGGGCACGACCGATATCGAGCCATTCCAGGTGTACCGGGCGCTGCGGCTGCTCAACCCATCGCCCTATATGTACTTCCTGCAGTTCGATGACCTTGCCGTCATTGGCAGCTCGCCAGAAGCGCTCGTCAAGCTGCGCGACGGCGTGGCCACCTTGCGTCCCATCGCGGGTACCCGACCTCGCGGAGCCACCGACGAGATCGATGTGGCCAACGAGGTCGAGCTGCTGGCCGACCCCAAAGAGGCCGCCGAGCACGTCATGCTGGTCGACCTGGCCCGCAATGACCTGGGCCGTGTCGCCCAGCCGGGCACCATCCACGTGGCGCCCTACCGAGTCATCGAGCGCTACAGCCACGTCATGCACATCGTCAGCGGGGTCTCGGGCCAGCTCGAGGCCGGCTTCGACCAATTCGATCTGTTCGCCGCGACCTTCCCAGCGGGCACCGTCGTCGGGGCTCCCAAGGTCCGAGCGATGGAGCTCATCGACGGTCTGGAGCCGATTCGCCGTGGCATCTACGCCGGGACAGTCGGCTACTTTGGCCACGGCGACACCATGGACCAGGCCATCGCGATTCGAACGCTGGTGATGTCCGAGGGACGCTACTTCTATCAGGCTGGAGCTGGCATTGTGGCCGACTCACAGCCCGACGCTGAACACCGCGAGATATTGGCCAAGGGGGCAGCACTGGGACAGGCGCTGCAGCTGGCCTCGGAGGGTGTGTGATGGCGCGCGTCCTGCTCATCGACAACTACGACAGCTTCACCTTCAACTTGGCCCAGGCACTGCGTGTGCTCGGCGCCGAAGTGTTGGTCTACCGCAACGACAAGATCTCCGTGCAAGACGCACTCGAGCTGCAGCCCAGCCATCTTGTGATCTCGCCCGGACCTGGACGCCCCGAAGACGCGGGCATCTCGATGGCCATGATCGACGCGGCGATGGGGGCAAGCATTCCGGTGTTGGGTGTGTGTCTGGGCCATCAAGCCATTGGTGCTGTGCTCGGCGGCACGGTCGGACGCGCTCCGCAGCTGATGCATGGCAAGTCCAGCATGGTCAGCCACGACAACCGCACCCTGTACGCGGGACTGTCGAACCCGTTCGAAGCTGCGCGCTACCACTCGCTCGTCGTCGAAGAAGGGGACTTGCCATCGGTGCTCGAAGTGACCGCCAGGACGCCAGACGGCGAGATCATGGGCGTGCGTCACCGCGAGCTGGCGGTCGAGGGAGTGCAGTTCCATCCCGAGAGCGTGCTCACGCCCGAGGGCGACCACCTGCTGGCCAACTTCTTGGGGGTGCCCGTTGGCAAATGAGATGAAGAACACGCTCGAGGCGGTGGTCTCGGGCCAGGACCTCACCGAGGCCCAGTCCGCCCAGATCATGGTCTGGATGACCGAAGCAGACGTGCCGGCGGCCGTCAAAGGCGCCTTCTTGGCGGCGTTGCGCGTCAAAGGCGAGACCGCCGACGAGCTGCGCGGCTTTGCGATGGCCATGCGAGATGCCGCTCGGACACTCGATGTCAGTCGCCACGGCACCCTGGTCGACACCTGCGGAACTGGCGGTGATGGCTCGGGCAGCATCAACATCTCGACCGCCACTTCTTTGGTGTGTGCCGCCGCCGGAGCCCGAGTCGTCAAGCACGGCAACAGGTCCATCTCCAGCAAGTCCGGCAGCGCCGATGTACTCGAAGCGCTGGGCATTCGCTTGTCGCCCGACTCCGCCTCCGCTGCCGCACTGTTCGAGCGCACTGGCTGGACCTTCCTTTTCGCTCCGGTCTTCCACCCGGCCATGAAAGAAGTGATGCCGGTTCGTCGCTCGATGGGTGTGCGCACGGTGTTCAACATGCTGGGGCCGCTCACCAATCCGGCTCGCCCGCCTTTCCAGCTTCTGGGAGCTTTCTCGGAGCACGCCGCTGAGTTGATGGCAGGCGCCCTGATGGGCATGGGTGTCGAGCGGGCCTTTGTGGTCCACGGCACCCCAGGATGGGACGAGGCCACCCCCTGTGGCACCTTCGTTCGCTTTGATGTGACCTCTGGTGGGGTCAAGCGAGAGGTTGTCGATCCGCTCGAGAGCTATGGCATTGCCCGGTGCACGCCCGAAGACCTGTCCGGTGGCGATGCGGCCGAGAACGCCGCTCATCTCATGGCCATCTTCAACGGTGCCAAGGGGGCTCATCGCGATGCAGTGGTGCTCAATACGGCACTGGTGCTCGAGGTCTCTGCGATGGCGTCGACTCCCCAGCAGGCCGTGGCGATGGCCGAACAGGCCTTGGACTCCGGTGCGGTCGTCGAGCTGGTGGGGGCCTTGAGTGAAGGCTGATTTTCTCGACCAGATGGCCGAGCACAGTCGGGTTCGAGCAGACCAGGCGCGGAATCGAGCGGACGCCATCGATGCAGCCGCTGCCAAGGCGCCGTCCGCGCCGGTCCTGGACATCGAGCCCGGGCGCTTTGAGCTGATCGCCGAGGTCAAGCTGCGCGCCCCGAGCGTAGGGCAGCTGGCGGCTCCGGCCGATCCCGAAGCGGCTGCTGTGGCTCAGGCGACAGGCTACGCGGCGGCTGGAGCGGCCGCGATTTCGGTGCTCACCGAGCCCAAGCGCTTTGACGGAGCGCTGTCCCATCTCGCTGCGTGCGCGCAGAGCGTATCCACGCCCCTGATGCGCAAAGACTTCCTGCTCGACCCCATCCAGATTGCCGAGGCTCGGGTCGCCGGAGCCAGCGGCGTGCTGCTCATTACCCGCATGCTGTCGGACGATGTGCTCGATGCCATGCTGTCGGCGGTGAGCCGCGCCGGCCTATTTGTGCTGGTCGAGAGCTTTGATCAGACCGACCTGGCCCGCACGGCGGCGGCACTGCAGCGTCAGTCTTCAGCGGACCTCACCGCACTCGTCGGCGTCAACACCCGGGACCTAGCGACGCTCCAGGTCGACCCAGACAGACTTGAGCGCTGTGCGCCCTTCCTGCCCCCAGGATTCCCCGCCGTGGCCGAGAGCGGCATTCGCACGCCTGCGGACGCGGCACATGCGGCCTCCCTTGGCTACCAAGTGGCGCTGGTCGGTTCGGCGCTCATGCAGTCGGGCGACCCGGTGGACTTCGCAGCCCAGCTCATTGCGGCGGGTCGCGAGTCCTTCGTCGCTGCGGACAGCTGATGCCTGTCGCCATCAAGATCTGCGGCCTGACGACGGTGCGGGACATCGAAGTCTGCGCCGAGCTGGGGGTCGAGGCCATCGGCATTGTGCTGGCTCGCTCGTCGCGGCAGGTCGAGCCCAAACAGGCACTGCGGCTGTTCGAGGCCGTGCCCGAGGGCCTGTTCAGGGTGGCCGTGTTTCGCGAGCCGGACCAGATCCTCGTCGATGCGGTGTGTCGGTTCCCCATTGATGCGGTCCAGACTCACGCCACCTGGCAGGGCCGTCTGCCTCCTGACGTGCGGTGGCTGCCTGCCTTTCGCGATGGCCCTGACCTCGTCGAGCGTGTGCGCTCCGTCGTGCCGCACTTCCATGCGGGCACGCTCGATGCCAGTTGGCCCGCGGTCTTCTTTGTCGATGGGCCCAAGCCGGGTTCGGGAAGACAGGGGGAGATCGAGCGCGCCGCCGAAGCCGCGCGCCTGGGACCCGCGGCTCTCGCTGGTGGATTGCACGCGGGAAACGTCGTAAACGCCATCGGTGCCGTGCAACCAGTGGCGGTGGACGTCAGCTCCGGGGTAGAAGCCGCTCCGGGGGTCAAGGACCCCGCGCGCATGGCTGATTTTGTCGCCGCCGCACGCTCATTCAAGGACTCGACATGACTGCTCTGTCTCGACAGGTTCCCAACGACCGAGGTCGCTTCGGCGATTTTGGGGGCGCGTTTGTGCCCGAGACGTTGGTGCAAGCCCTCGCCCGCCTCGAAGAGGGAGCGCGTGCTGCGCTGGCCGACGAGGCTTTCGTCGCCGCACTCGATGCCGAGCTCGCTGACTGGGCCGGCCGTCCTACCCCTCTCACCCCCGCCCGCCGACTGAGCGAGGCCTGGGGAGCTCAAGTCTGGCTCAAGCGTGAGGACTGCGCGCACACAGGGGCGCACAAGATCAACAACGCGCTCGGTCAAGCCCTGCTCGCCAAGCGCATGGGGGCCACGCGCATCGTGGCCGAGACCGGAGCCGGGCAACACGGAGTGGCCAGTGCCGCTGCCTGCGCGCGCCTGGGCATGAAGTGCGTGGTCTACATGGGCGCCGTCGACATCGAACGCCAGGCCCCGAACGTCAGCCGCATGAAGATGATGGGTGCGACCGTGCGTCCGGTGACCGCCGGCGATGCCACCCTGCGAGCCGCCATCGACGAGGCGCTTCGCGACTGGGTCAGTGACCCCGAGGGCACCTTCTATCTGTTGGGTTCGGCAGTCGGCCCGCATCCCTACCCATGGCTCGTTCGCGAGCTGCAGTCGGTGATCGGCCGCGAGGCCCGCGCGCAGATGCTCAAGCAGTGTGGCGGCTTGCCAGACGTCGCCGTCGCCTGTGTCGGTGGTGGCAGCAACGCCATCGGGCTGTTTCATCCGTTCGTCGACGACCCATCGGTGGCACTGTTGGGCATCGAGGCCGGAGGCCGCAGCGAGGCACTTGGCGACAACGCCGCGCCGCTGACCTGGGGACGTCCTGGCGTGCTGCACGGAAGCTACGGACCCCTGCTGCAAGACGCCGACGGTCAGATTCAAGAGACCCACTCGGTCAGCGCGGGGCTCGACTACCCCGGTGTCGGCCCCGAGCATGGCTGGCTGCAGGCGATCGGCCGAGCCACATACGGTGCGGCCACCGACGCCGAGGCGCTGTCCGCGCTCGAAGAACTCTGTCACTACGAGGGCATCTTGCCAGCCATCGAGAGCGCCCACGCGGTCGCGGGGGCCAAGCGCTATGCCCAAGAGCACCCGGGCAGCACCATCCTGATTGGCTGCAGCGGGCGTGGGGACAAAGACCTCGGCATTCTGCTCGCCAACGGACTGGGCCAATGACCCCCGCCGAGCGGCTGAGCGCCGCCATTCGCTCTCCAAAGCACGGCGGTCCGGCGCTGCTGCCCTACTTGACCTCGGGCTTCCCCACGATGGAGGGCTTCGGCGATCTGCTCCGGTCTGTGGCCGAGGTGGCCGATGCCATGGAGATCGGCGTGCCGTTTACGGACCCGATGGCCGATGGCGTCACCATCCAGGACAGCAGCCGAGTCGCCCTCGAGAACGGTGTAAACCTGCGCTGGATTCTCAAGACGCTCACCGAAAACCGCGTCGATACTCCGCTCATGCTCATGAGCTACACCAACCCACTGCTCGCATATGGCGTCGACGATCTGTGTCGCGATGCTGTGGCAGCGGGTGTGTGTGGACTCATCGTGCCTGACCTGGCCTTTGAAGAGTCCGAGCTGCTGCGCGGGCCCGCCGAGGCCCACGGACTGGGGCTGATTCAGCTGGTGACTCCCGTGACTCCTCCAGACCGGCTGCGCATGCTGTGCGAGGCCAGCGGCGGGTTCGTCTATGCGGTGACCATGCGTGGAACGACCGGCGGGGCTGCATTGCCGGCCGAGGTCCCGGACTACCTCGATCGCGTGCGCGCGGTGTCTCCCGTGCCGGTATGCGCGGGATTTGGAATTCGTGGCCGTGAGCAGGTCGACGCACTTCGTCCGCATGCGGACGGGGTGATCGTGGGATCGGCGGTCATCGACCGCCTCGCCAATGGGCAAGACGTCATCGCCTTCCTCAAAGAGCTTGTCGGCGCCTGAAGACCAGGAACGAGCACGCGGCAGGAATCGGCGTTCCGCGAAGCCCTACGTTGTCCCAAGCGAGAGAGGATGAGCGCAGAGCTGTGCGACCAAGCCATCCACGAGTGCTTGGTCCGAATGAACCAGCGGGGCGTTGTCGGCCGATCCCACTAGCCCCTGGATGGTGGCGAGGCCCACGACCGAGGTGTGGGCCAAGAAGACGAGCCGACGAGCCGGAAGCCCTGGGGGCAGCTGCCCCGCTTGGCGGTGGGCCTCCACCGCCTGGGCGACCCTTCCATACAGGCGGTTGTTGAGGGGACGGAGGCGGGCGAGCATCGCGTCGTCGAACGGCGCAGCGTCCGTAGCGAGCTGCGGATGCAGGTAGATGAGCTTCACGTCGAGAGGATGCAGAGCATGATGGGCCGCCAAGCTTCGAATCATCGCCTCCAGCGCCGTGGGGCCCCCGGGTACAAGGGCGTCCAGTACGCGTTCAACGGTCTCGACCTCGCGCGTGAGCGCCCCGAGGAGCAGCTCGAACAGCAGCGCCTCTTTGGAGGAGAAGTAGTAGTACAGCGCCGCCTTGGTGAGCTGAAGCTCTCGCGCCACCGAGGCGAGGGTGAGCTTCGCTAGGCCTTTCGCGTCCAGAACCTCGCGGGCGGCAGCGAGGATCTCTGCGCGCGTCTGCTCCTGACGGCGTTTCTTGCGGGCGGTTCGTGCATCCATGCGGCAGTTTACCGTTGGTTGGATATTTTTCTGCTGGTCAGAAAATTCTACCAGTGGTAAAAAGAGTCTGGAGGGAACACATGATGAGACTCGTTGCCGACCAGGGGTGTCCGTTCGCGCAACGCGTTCTCGCCCTTGCGCTGCACGTCGGACTCGAGCTCGACCGGGTCGAAGCACCAATCGGGCACACGCACCCGGTTGCCCTCGCTCACTCGCCGACGGGGCGCGTTCCCCTGCTGTTGCACGAGGGACTCGTGATCGGCGAGTCCGTGGTCATCGGCGACTACGTGTCGGAGCTGTCCGGCTGGCTGGGCTTTCCCGACCAGCCCCGGGGGCGCGCCCGGCACCGTGAGGCCATGGCGCTCTTCGACGCATACGTGGTGCCGGGGGTGTTCCGCTCCACGCCCGTGGATGCACGCACCAAGGAAACTCTCCACATTCTTGCCGCTCTGGTCGCGGACCTCCCCGCAGAGCCCAGCCGGCTTGCCTTCCACCTAGCCCCCTTCCACCACCGCTTGGTGCACTGGTACCCGAAGGGGGCGCTTGGTGACGCCCTCAGGCGACATCCGGTCCTGGACGTCTGGCTCGACGCCGTCTGCGCTCTGGGGCCCGTCGCCGCTACCAGCCCTTCAGCCGCGCAAGCGGCCGAACACATCCAAGCGGCGGCGCCGCTGCTCGCTTCCCACTGACCAGGAACATCCCATGGACATCCTCTCCTTCGACAACCCTGTTTTTGTCACCTACGCCATATCCACGGCTGTGCTCGGGCTGAAGTACCTGGGACAGGGGTGGGCGACCGTCGGCACCATGGTCGCCACAGACTCGGGGCTCATGAACCCCGAGGACTTCCAGAAGACGCCCTTCAATCCCAACCCCCGCGCCGAGCAGGGCGAAGAGGCTGGCAGCGTGGGGCGCTCCAGGCGGATGCAACGCAATGACACCGAGAACCTGCCGCCGTTCTTTGCGGTTGGCCTGCTCTTTGTCCTCACCGAACCCACATTGTTCTGGGCCCGTATTCTCCTCTTCGGTGTGGTTGGAGCCCGGCTCGCTCACGCCCTGGCCTATGCCACCGGGCAGATCCACGAGGTTCGTGCGGCGTTCTTCTCCCTCGGCTCCATCTTCACCATCGCGATCGCCGGCTGGGTGTTGTGGGTCGCGCTGGTCTAGCCCTAGTGGGTTGAGTCCGAAGTTCGCCTACATAGCCACTTGGCCGGGGCAAGCTGCTACCGTCCGTGCATGCAGAAGCTCATTCTCCACGTCGGCATGAGCAAGACTGCGACCACGACGGTCCAGACATTCTTGTCCAGCAATCGGCAGTGGCTGCTCGAACGCGGTGTGCTCTACCCGCAGATGCAGGGCAGCATCAACCACCGGCTGTGGGGTGAGCGCCTGGCCGCGCCGGTGGATTCAGTGGAGTTCACCCAGGCCCACGCCTATTTCGCGGACACAGTCGGAGCGGCTGCTGCCGCCCATCCCGACGCCGCTGTGTTGATCAGCTTCGAGGGACTGTTCGAGCTGAGCTCGCGCCCGAGGCCCAAGCAGCGGACGCGCAAGCTGCTCGCATCGCTGTCGGGCTTCGACGTTCGCCCGCTCGCCTACCTGCGCCGACAGGACCGCTGGTACGAGTCGGTCTACAACCAGCACGTCAAGACCGGTGGCGAGACCGACTCCCTCGAGGTCTTTGTCGAGCGGCTCCAGAAACGCGGGCGCGTCGACCTCGACGAGCGCTGTGGCTTCTTTTGCGACCACTTCGGGCCCGACAATGTGACCCTGCGCGTGTTCGAGCCCAGCCAGTTCTCCGGCGGCGGCATGCTCTTCGATTTCTGCGAACAGCTGGGAATCGACAGCCTGAGCGGCGCCACCATTCCCGCGAATACCAACAGAGGTCTGAGCGGGGGTGTGCTGGAGGCGAAGCGAGCCATCAATCCGGCGTTGAAGTGGCTTTGGATGCGTCGGGTCGGCAAGCACGCGTCGATGTACGTGCAGCGGTGGGTCGGAGAGGGAGGCGCGCGGCTCATGCCCTACTCCATGGCAACGCAGCTGATGGAACACCACGCCGCGGGCAACGAGCGTGTGGCCAGGGAGTTCCTGAATCGCGCCGATGGACGCCTGTTCACCAGCGGTCCCGTAGACGAGGGGGAGTGGGAGCACTTCGAGCCCCCGTCCTGGCTGAAGTCGAGCTAGCCGACGCGGATCCGACCGTTCCCGACCGCGTTGTTCTGGCGAGTGAGAGGGATTTGCAGGCCGCCAAGCGCCCGCGGAAACGAGATGCTTCTCGAGAGGCGAACACTCTGCGCGAGTGACGCGTCGCATGTCGAGCAACTCCGGTTATCCTTCGGCCCGTATGGCCAAGGAAAACCTGATCGGTCAGACCTTTGCCGAGAAGTTCAAGATCACGGGCTTCTTGGGAGAGGGCGGCATGGGCCGCATTTATCTGGCCACCGAGCTCGGTGCCGACCGCCAGGTCGCCCTCAAGGTGCTTCATGTGCACCTTGGCGGCGAGGACGAGGTCGTGCAGCGCTTTGGCCGCGAGATGATCGCCGCCGAGTCGGTCCAGCACCCCAACAGCGTGCGAGTGTACGAGCACGGCAGCTACAAAGGGCGACTGTTCCTGTCCATGGAGTTTGTCGATGGCGACACCCTCGGCGAGGTGCTGCTCGACGACGCTCCATTCGCGCCCCAGCGAGTGGCCAAGATCGCCCGTCAAGTGGCAGCCGCTCTCGGTGCGGCGCACTCCATTGGCATCATTCATCGCGACCTCAAGCCCGACAACGTGATGATTGACGGCCCGGGCGTCACGGACACGGTGAAGGTGTGCGACTTCGGCCTGGCGCGCTTTGTCGGTGGTGCCGACGACCAGTTCGGCGACGACTCTAGCTCGTTCAAGACCGGCATCGGTGTGCGGGTTGGCACCCCCCACTACATGAGCCCCGAGTACGTCAGCTCATTCACCAGCGACCACCGCGCCGACCTGTACGCGCTCGGTATCCTCATGTACGAGATGTCGACGGGCGCGCCTCCCTTTGACGGCAAGGCCTACGAGGTGCTCGATCACCACGTGCGCACCAAGCCCGCTCCTCCTTCGATGCTCAATCCGGTGGTGCCCCCGTGGCTCGACGAGGTGATTCTCAAGCTGCTCGAAAAGAAGCCGGCGGACCGCTATCAAGTCGCCGAAGAGGTCCTGGTCAAGCTCGAGCGCGACCGTGGCGAGGTACTCGATGACGATGCGACCGCCGAGTCCCCGACTGCCGAGGCCCCAGCCCCGCTGCCGATGAATGTCGAGGTCACGCGGACCGAAGAAATGCCCGTGCGGACCGAGGACTTGCCGACGACTCCCAAGTCCAATCCGCTGGTGATTGGCGGCATGGTCTTCGTGGCGGCTGTGTTGGGCGCTGGCGCTCTGTTTGCATTGGTCCTCATTGCCGCTTCAGGTGCGTTTTATTTGGGCATCATGTAGGGCATGCGCCCGGCCCCCCTCCTCCTGCTCACACTGATGGCCGCCTGTTCATCAGTGCCGTCCCAGCCGCTAGGCATCGATGCCGACGGCGATGGGTTGGTCGAGCTAGATGATTGTGACGACAGCGATGCCAGCGTGCTGGGGCAATCGGTGTGGCACGCCGATGCCGACAGGGATGGCTACGGCGCGATCACCGTGACGCTGTCCGCCTGTGTGGACCCAGGGGACGGATGGGTGGACGATGCAAACGACTGCGACGACGCGGACGCGGCCATCAACCCCGCTGCCGATGAGGTGTGCGACGGCCTGGACAACGACTGCGACTTTGTGTTCGATGGCGACACCGCGGTCGATGCGGCCACTTGGTACCCAGACGGCGATGGGGATGGCTTCGGTCAGCTGACCGGCATGGTCATGGCCTGCGATGCGCCGGTTGGCTTTGTCGCGTTCTCGGGAGACTGCAACGACAACCGGTTCACCGACAATCCGGGGGCTGACGAGCTGTGTGATCTGCGCGACAACGACTGTGACGGAGAGACCGACGTCGGCGCTGTAGACGCGGCGATCTGGTACTTCGACAACGACGGCGATGGAGTGGGTGGAGACACCGTGCTGGTGGCGTGCGTGGGTCCGGTCGGCTGGGTGGCCGAGGGACTCGACTGCGACGACGAAGACGAGACTGTGGGGGGCGCGCCGACTTGGTACACGGACGCAGACGCGGACGGATACGGCGCTGCCGCCACGCCGCTGGTGGCCTGCGACGGGACCGGACGCATTGCCCAGGGCGGCGACTGCGCCGATGACGACCCCGAGGTGTTTCCGGGGTCGCACCTGCTCGAGGTGCCTGGCGACGGCATCGATGCTGACTGCGACGGCTTGGACGCGTGCACCGACCTCAACTGCGATGGTTGGCCCGATCTGGTCTTCATCCAGGAATATGACAGCGATGGCAGCAGCGTTGAAACGGTCAGCCATGTGGTCTACGGGCAGGACTGGACCGTCTCTGCTGCAGACGAGCTGCCCGGATTGGCACAGCTGGCGGCGGCGGTCTCGGACTACGACAGCGACGGGTACCTCGACGTTGCGGTGTCCGGATGGCGAGACGCTGATCTGACGGCCGACCCGCCGACATGGATCTACTACGGGTCCGCCGCTGGCTATTCCGACACAGATCGCGGCTCGTTGCCCACGGGTGCTGTTTCTGATCTGTGTGCTGACGACCTGGATCTTGACGGCCACGCAGACTTGCTGGTGGTGAACAGCAGCCTCGCTGGAGAGTTTGAGACGTCCTCCATCTACTGGGGCTCGCCCACAGGTCTTGATGCCACCGATGCCATTCCCCTGGGCATCGATGGAGCGCAAGGCTGCGCCACCGGCGATGTGAACGGCGACGGGCTGCCCGACATCGCGCTGGCTGTGCCGTTCACGGACGGTCCGGTGTACCAGACCAATTCCTGGTACGTCGAGAGCACCAGCGCCGGCTTCGGAGTGACGCCACCAACCGCCGTGGCCACCGAACAGGCCACCCGTGCATTCATCGTCGACCTCGACGCCGACGGCCGCGACGATCTGGTGTTCAATTCACTGGGCATCAGCGACACCAACCCGCTGGGCACCGCCAAGTGGTCGTGGGGATTCGCCGGCGGACTCACCGCGACGCCCTATGGGGTACAGGTGCGGCGAGCCGCAGATCTGGCCCTGGACGACCTTGACCAAGACGGTCAGCTGGACTTCGTGTTCGGCAGAGACGATGTGCTCGGAGGCGCCGATGTGTTTCTCAGCACAGATTCGTGGGTCGACGTGGGACGCATTCACCTGCCAGGGGTTGAGACTCGATCTGTCGCGACTGCGGACTTCGATGGTGATGGGCACGTTGACGTGCTGGTGCCGGCGCACAATCAGGGGGGCGTGCTCAACGCGATTTCCCGCATCTATCCGGGCTCTGCAGCGGGTCCCGACCCCGCAACGAGCATCGACATCTTGACGAGTGGTCCGGGGCCTGTGGTGGTTGCCGACCTCAATCTCGATGGGCTTGTCGACATCGTCATGGGCTGCAACGAGGGGCCCGCCTGGTCCGAGTCTTGCGAGACGCGCCTATACTGGGGTCAGGTGGACGGCTCGTGGGATACCTGGACTGCACTTGAGCTGTCTGGGGTGGCGGCGATCGAGGTCGTCGGCGGTTAACCGCGCGCCATGATTTTCCTACTGGCTGGGCTTGCCCTGGCAAATCCCTACGAGGGCCGCGAGACCGACGTCTTGGCCGAGGCGGCGCTCAAGTCGTCTCCGCAGCGCGTGTTCCTCTATCTGTCAGATGTGCGGCGCTATGGCCAGCTGTACACCGACGATTGCGGCCGCAACTTCTCGACCAGCACCGATCCAAACGGCACCGGCGCGGCCACACAGTTCGTGCACAAGGCAGGGCCCCTGTCCCGCAAGCTCGTGGCGGTCATCAGTCGGGCCGAAGAGCACCACTTGGTCGAGATCGATCATGGGGGCGGTCGCGGATTCATCACGCGCTTCACTATTGAGCCTGTGGGCGAGGGCAGCGCCGTCAGCATGAAGTCCTACCAGAACATGCCACCCTGGCCGGTTCGAGGGATCTACTTCAACAAGGTTCAGCCCGCTTGGCAGGGCTGTCAGCAGCGCATGCTGGCCAATCTGCAACAGACTCTGTCGGAGGGCTAGCCATGCAACGCCTCACGCTGTTCGCGTTCTTGTTCGCCGCGCTGATTTTCCCCGCTTCCTCGTCTGCAAAGAAGAAGAAGAAGGGCCCCACCCCAGAGCAGGTAGCGGCGGCTCAGGCCAGCACCATGAACGCGCTTGCATGGGAGTTCCACCAGGGCGACCTGGTCGGCGCGCAGGACCCTGGCATGCTGTACGCCGAGGCGTGCACCAATGGCTATGAACCCGCATGCGGCGCCGATGCGTGGCGAGGCGACGGGGGGTCTGACTTCAAGGCAGCCGCGGCGTTTTGGTCCCCCTTGTGTGACGACGGCGACCCCGTGGCGTGCGTGGTCGATGGCTGGTCGCGAACCCAGCTGAGAATCGGCATGCCGAGAGTGGGTGCGTCCGATCCCCAAGGCGGTGCCGACCGTTTCTCGCGGGCCTGTACGGCCGGCGTGGCCATCGGTTGCCGCGAACTAGGCACGCTCTATGCGCTGGGAGTCGGTGTTCCCGAGCAGGCGAACCAGGCATATGCCCTGTACGGACGCGCATGCGAGGCCGGTGATGGCGAAGGCTGCGTCTTGGCGGCCGAGCTGCAGCAGTTCGGCATCGGTGTCGAGCTCGACGTCGAGGCCAGTTCTGCGGCCATCCAAGCCCAGTGTGATGCGGGAGTGCCCATGGCTTGCGCCTCTCATGCCCGCGCATCGGGCGTGACCGATGGCGTCGAGGACGCATGCGGAAGTGGCTCCAAGACCGGCTGTGCCGAGCTGGGCTATGCGTTGCTGCAGGGCCGCATTGCAGGCAGTGCAGAGCGCGGTTT
>CAYYHT010000072.1:0-16431 GCA_964471355.1 uncultured Enterobacteriaceae bacterium | reverse complement strand
CGGCCTGGTACATCGCAACCGAGACAACATCCGACCTGAAGAAAGGCGGCTACGTTCAGGGCACCGTGATTCTCGTGCTCCGCAAGCGGGCGGGCTCGGAGTCGATCTACCGAGACGAACTCGTGCTGGAGATCCGAGACGAGGTTGCCCAGCAGATCGACACCCTCGTCGGGCTGAACCAGCGCGTCCGCGGTCACGGGAGGACTGAGAACCTGTTCGAGGATTCCGACCTCCAGATGGCCGGGTACGCGGCCGCGCTACGAGTGCTCACCGCCTACGACCGCATCGACGGGCGGGACATGACCGCCGAAGCGTTGCGGCCGCGCTCGGGCGAGGACAGCTTGGTCGACGACCTTCTTGACTTTGCGGTGAGCGTTGCCAACGAGCAACTGGTGCCGGAGGGGCTCGATGAGCGCACCTGGGAGCACCTCAACGGCAGCGAGCGCTTCTATCTGCGGATGCTCGACGTGGAGGCCGCGGGCCTCAAGAAGCTCGACAACTACCAGAACTTCGCCAAGGCCTTCCGCGTCGCAGAGTGGAAGCAGCTCATGGCGAAGGTGCGGGCCAACAGCGCCAGGCTCAAGTCCGCGCGCGAGTTCGGGGCCGGCGAGTTCGACGGCACCGACTTCGGGACATCGCTGGTTCGGGCTGTGCTCTACGGCCTTCACGAACTCCAGGCCGAGCTCGAGCCCGACGAGGCCCTGAGCCACCTCCGTGACCAGGTGCCCAACTACTACCGGCGCCGCGACGACGTCGTCGCCGTCGCCTCCTACCTGGCCTCGAAGTTGGCTCGGCTCCGGCCAGAGGAGGCCTCCGCTGCGCGGGTGCTCGCGGGGCTGGTGCGCAACGAGAGGCTCGGCGCATGAAGCGGTACTCGTCCCGGCCGGAGCAGCCGCTGCCGCGCGAGCGCTTTGGCGAGCTCCTCCAGGACGCTCGGCGCTACGACCGGGTCGCGGGGTACTTCCGCAGCTCCCTGTTGGAACTCGTCTTCGAGGAGCTCGCCGAGGTCGAGCACGTGCGCGTCGTCTGCAACAGCGAATTGGACCCCCGCGACATCGCTGTGGCCCGCAGCGCGCGGGAGAAGGGTGCGGCCCTCAAGGAGAAGTGGACCGAGGGCGAGTCGGTCGTCGACACCATGTTGGCCCGCGAGAAGTACCGGCGCCTGCACGAACTGCTCACCCGCGGCAACCTCGAGGTGCGGGTAGTGGGGCGCGACAAGGCGCCCTTCCTGCACGGCAAGGCCGGCGTCATCGAGTCGAGATCGGGAGGCTCGACCTCGTTCATCGGCAGCGGCAACGCCACCCGCCAGGGTTGGTCCGAGTACTACGAGCTGATGTGGGAGGACGACTCGCCCGAGTCCGTCGCATGGGTCCAGGCGGAGTTCGACTACCTGTGGGGCCTCGGCGTCCCGCTCCCCGACGTGGTGATCGACGAGATCGGCCGTCAGGCGAAGCGGCGCGAGCATCGCTCCGCGAAGGACGTTCCCCCGGACAAGCTCGCCCCGGCCGCCGTGGTCGAGTCGCCGATGTACGAGCGCGGCGAGATCCTCATGCCGTGGCAGCGAGCGTTCGTGACGATGTTCGCCCACCACCGCGACCTCTTCGGTTCGGCACGCCTGCTGCTGGCCGACGAGGTGGGGCTGGGCAAGACGCTTGCCCTGGCCACCGCGGCCATGCTCTCCGTGCTCCTCGAGGACGGCGCCGTGCTGATCCTGTGTCCGGCAACCTTGACCCTTCAGTGGCAGACGGAGCTCTGGGACAAGCTCGGCATCCCGTCGGCGGTCTGGACGCAGCGAAAGACCTGGCTCGATCCTCGCGGCCACGAGATCCGCACGAATGGCGCGGCCGACATCGTGCGTTGCCCCTACCAGGTTGGCATCGTCTCCACCGGGCTGATCTTTCGCCACACGACTGAGCGGGGAGCCCTGCTCGATCACCGGTTCGGCACTCTCATCGTGGACGAAGCCCACCGAGCGCGGCGAGGCACCCGCCTGGGAGGTCGCGGCCCGGCCAACAACCTGCTGGACTTCGTTCAGCGCCTGGCCTCCAACTGCCGGCACGTCCTCCTCGGAACTGCCACGCCGATCCAGACGGACGTGCGTGAGTTGTGGGACCTGCTGGACGTCTTGAACCGAGGCGCGGACCACGTCCTCGGTCGACGGGGGAGCGCCTGGCGCGACTGCGAGCGGGTGCTTCCCTACGTCACGGACCAGGTCGTGGTCGAGGATGAAGAGGACGCCTGGAACCTCGTGCGCAACCCGCTCCCGCCGAGGGCGGAGGACACGCTCTTCGACTACGTCCGCGACGACCTAGACATCGGCGACGACGTTCATTTCACGAGCAAGCCCCACCTGCAGCTCGGTGTTCACACCCGGGGGATGCTTGAAGAGCGAGCGATGGAGCGCGGTCGCGGCCCGACGTTCTGGCAGCGGACGAACCCCATCGTCCGGCACACCGTCCTCCGCAAGCGCTCTTCGCTGGAGGCCATCGGCCTATTGCCCAGGATCGCGGTCGACATCCATCCCGTCGCGGAGGGTGAGAAGCCGTTCTTCGTGGGCCTTGGACTGCTCACGAACGCGCAGATCGACCAGGCCTACCTGGCCGCCGAGGACTTCACGCGCGAGCTGGGCAAGCGCACCCGCTCCGCCGGCTTCCTCAAGAGCCTCATGCTCCAGCGGATCTGCTCGAGCGTCGCCAGTGGGCTGTCGACGGCCAGGAAGCTGCTCGAGCGCGGCGAGATGGATGAGGAGGGCGCCGACGCCGAGGTGGCCGACTCGTCAGAGCTCGGCGAGCTGACGGGGGCGGAGGCCGCGGCGCTCCGTCGAGTCGTGGACGCCCTCCGAGACGAACCGACCGACCCGAAGCTGGAGGCGGTGCTCCACTACCTGCTCGAGGAGCCCGGCTGGCTGGACTACGGATGCATCATCTTCAGCCAGTACTACGACACCGCGGCATGGGTGGCGGAGAAGCTGGCGGAGAAGGTCCCGGCCGGGGAGCCCATCGCCCTCTACGCCGGCGCCGATCGCAGCCGGCTCTACCGTGGCCCGGTGGTCAGCGACGTCGATCGGGACGCGATCAAGAAGGCCGTCAAGGAGCGTGAGATCCGGCTGGTCGTCGCCACCGACGCGGCCTGCGAGGGCCTCAACCTCCAGACCCTCGGCACGCTCATCAACATCGACCTGCCCTGGAACCCATCGCGCCTGGAGCAGCGCATCGGTCGCATCAAGCGCTTCGGCCAGACCCGCACCTCGGTGGACATGCTCAACCTGGTCTACGCGGGCACCCGCGACGAGGCTGTGTACCAGCGCCTGTCCCAGCGCCTGAAGGACCGCTACGACCTCTTCGGATCGCTCCCGGACGTCATCGAGGACGACTGGATCGACGACATCGAGCAGCTCGAGGAGAAGCTGAAGGAGTACATCGAGCGCAAGCGCGAGGCCAACGCCTTCGAGCTCCGGTATGGCGAGACAATTGACGTGAAGGACGAGCCGTGGGAGCAGTGCGCCGAGGTGCTCTCGCGGCGCGACGTGATCGAGCGCCTTTCGAGGCCCTGGTGATCACGATGGCCGACTGCGAGCTGGTGAGGTTGGTCGGGCCATGAGACAGACTGGACCCCATCGCGGCGCCATCGGTGGCGCGGCCGACGAAGCGGGGGCGGAGTTCCGCGCTGCGGTCGCCGCGTGGTTCGTCGCGCACGGCCTCGCTGGCGAAGGCGTGCCTGGCCTGGACCGTCGAGCCGGCCCGGTTCCCCTGGCAGTCGCGTTGGAGACGGACCACCCGGTCGACGACATCGAGGTTCAATTCGACGATGGGAGCCGCGTTTTCATCCAGGCGAAGCGAACCCTTGGAGTAACGGCCCGCTCGAACAGTGCCTTCGGATCTGCCGTGGATCAGCTACGGCAGCAGTATCTCGCGGGCGGACTGCGCGCCCAGACCGACCGCCTCGTTCTGGCTGTGGGGCAGATGACCGGCCCCCTGCGGAACCTCCGAAGCGCCTTCGAGCGTGCTCGAAAGCCCCTCGCGGGGTCACCGTCTTCTGGCGAAGCGAAGGCGCTGGAGCATTTTCGAGCCCATCTCGGCAAGATGGACGAGGCCCAGGTGCAGGCCCTCTTGGAGCTGTGCGTCGTCCTCGAGGTCCAAGTGGAGCGCGACGACTCGGCGCACACGTTGTTCGGCATCGAGAAGCTGAAGAGCGCTCTGGCCGACCCGGGCCAGGCGCGCGCCGCGTGGAACGAGATCGCCCGCGTCGGGCGTCGGCTCGCAGCACGACGGTATGGGAACGTCCACGAGGAGTGGCAACGCGATCTCGTGTCTGCCGGCTTCGGCCTCGCCGAGGACCAGGGCAAACCGAACGCTCAGAGCGAGGAGCCAAGGCCCCCTCAGGCATCAGCTTCGGAGGATGTCGGCCGTTCCACCAGCCTCCGAGCGGTACGCGGGCTTCTGGAGAACGCTGCGGGACCCGACCCCATCTTCCTGCTCGGGGCTGGCGCATCCCTGAAGTCCGGAATCCCGACCGCCGGCGACATGTCGGAGCTGATGGCGAAGTGGGCCTTCTGCCGGTCTCAGGGCCGAGACTTCAGCGATCAGACCGTCCAGCGTAGCGATTGGGTGCAGTTCGTGCAGGGGCGCGGACTCGTTCAGGCGGACGAGTGGCCCCACGAGCGTTTCCCACGCTTCTACAGGGAGGTCCTGGTCCCTCCCGAGGAGCGGCTCCGCTTCTTCAAGGAGATGAACCGCACTCGCATGTCGCTCAGCGCTGGGTACGGCGCCCTCGCGCAGCTGGTCGGCGGTGGCCGGCTCAAGACCATCCTGACCACGAATTTCGACGAGCTGGCCTACGAGGCCTGTCGGGCACTGCCTGCCTCGGCAACTGTGGCCGTCGCCCGCAACCCGGGAGACGCACATCTGATCTCAACCGCTCCCGTAGATCCGCAGTTGATCTACCTGCATGGCGACGTGCAGCATTTCTCGCTGAAGAACGACGACTTCGACACGGCGATCGCTCCGGAGTTCATGGCCGTTCTTCCGGCGTTGCTGCGTGATCATCCCCTCGTGGTCGTCGGCTACCGAGGGGACCAGGATTCGGTGCTTGCGCTCTTCCGGCGGGCGGCACGACGGTCGCTGCGGCACGGCATCTACTGGCTGTGTCTGGATCCGACGAACACTCCGTCGCGCCTGCGGGATTTTGCTGATGAGCTGGGTACGAGCTTTACCTGGGTGAAGATCCGCGGCTTCGATGAGGCGCTCCGGGAGCTGAGCTCCGGCTTGACGCCGCTGCAGGCAACGCAGTCCCCCATCCTCCGAACGACACCGGCCGACATGCGGCCGGCAGCCCTGCCTCTCGAGGACCTGGACTGGAGCCTGATCCGGCGCTGGGTGCCGAGCGCAGCTTCCCGGCTGATGCTCGCTGGGCAAGGGGCCCCGAGCCGCGAGTGGCTCGTCAATGCGATGCACGCGCTCCGGCTCGTGTCCTTTGGTGACGATGGCCAGTGCGACGTGAACAGGGCGTGCGAGCTCCTGTTCGCCAAGAACCGGCCGACCCGCATCGCGGTGGTAGCCGGCGGCACCCGCTCGGTTCTGGAAGGGAACATCCTCGACCTCTTCGAGAAGCTGGTCGAGACGTTGAACGAGCACAACGAGCCCTACCGTCTGAAGGCACTGGTGTCCGAGGACGTCCGGCCGTTTCCGGCCCTCGCGCTGAAGGAGCTGCTCGTCAACGTGCTCGCGCACCGAGACTACGGGGCGAGCGAGGACTCCGAGGTGACCATCCACCATGACCGGGTGGAGTTCCGCAACCCTGGCGGCGTCGTCGACACCATCGATCCAGAGGCTCTCGGACGGCGGCAGGTGAAGGGGTACCGGAACCCCGCAGTGGCGAACTTCCTCTTCGGCACTGGGCACATGGACAAGCTGGGCAGCGGCCTCGTCGATGTTTCCCGGTGGGCGCGCGAGAACGGGGGCGAGGCGTCCTTCTCTGCCGACGCGGCGCGCTTCACCGCGACACTCACGGCAAGGCCGGATCGTCCCACGCTGACCTCCGACCGAGCGGTGCAGGTCGGTGATCCCGAGGTCTTCTATGCCAACGCCTTGGACGTCGACTTCCCCGGCGGCGTGATCTTCCAGGCGAGGACACGACTGACCACGCGGCGTGCCGTGTTCGACCGCGTCTCCGGGCAGACCGCGCCGTTCGTCGTCAATGGCTACAGGCTCCGGACGCTGGCCGACCTCCGGAGCTCCAACAACCCGCTGGCGGGCGTGATCTACGGGACGGTCGAGGAGCGGCCTATCGCGGCCTACTCCGAAGATCCCGAGTTGCAGCGCATGCTGGTCGACATGCTCAACGAGTCGCTTGCCCGCCACGCCAAAGACCGTGGACTCCTCGTGGACCGGCGGAACCAGCGGCTGTACTACCCAAAGGACTCTGACGGAGCCGACCGGCAGGTCGCCTATCAAGCCCGAACGAAGCGTGCGACTCGTACCGTCGTGAAGGCCCGGACTAACAACAGCGGTGACGTCCGCTACTACGAGCACACCGCAGTTCGATGGCAGTTCCGGCGACTCGGCGGGCAGTGGCGGTTGCTGTTGCTGCCAGGTTGGGTCTTCACCAGGGACGGGCATGCCCAGCGGCTTGCTCGGGAGCGGATCAACAGCCTGTCCACGAAGCGATCGGCTCGGGAGTACAACCCGCAGGTGGTGGCGCACGTCTTCTTCTGGGGCAGCGTCCTTTCCGAGAATGCGAGCACCAGTCTGCTCGACGATGGCTCTGGCGGCTGCGTGAGGCTCTACCGCGTCCCGATGTCGCTCTCGCTACCGAACGCGCCCAAGGCGCGCGGTTTCGAGCGCGAGAGCTCCGAGGACGACCTGGAATTGGAGCGGCTTGACGATGAGCTCGCTCGTATTGCAGCGGCCGAAACCGAAGGAGAGGACGAGTGAAACCAGCGATCCTGCACCTCTCAGCGCCCGCCGTGGAGTTCGGTGATGGCGATCACGACTCCATCAAGCACGGGCTGCTGCTGCATGGTCCCTACAGTCTCCGTCTTGGCCCGGCGCACCCCGACAGCACAAGGGTAGGAATCGTCGGGCCGCGGTCTGCCGTGACAGGCGCAGGCGATTTCGTGGCGCGCTGCACCGGGCCGTTGAAATCTGGGCGCTCGAACACCGCGCTCGCCCCAGATTTCCCTGGGTTCGAAGCGGTGATGCGGAGCAGGTTGGTGCGGACCGATCCGTGGGATCGAGTCCTCTCAGAGAGCGCTTATTCGAAGGCGATGTCGAAGCCACCGCGAATGGCCTTCAAGCAGGTCGTCCGGCTCTACGGTGACGCAATTCGTGAGCTGTCGGAGATGGACACGGGACCGGACCTGGTCCTTTGTGCCCTACCCGCCGACCTGGTGAAGAAGTGCGCACGAATCGAGCAGCACCCCAGGCCACGGCGAGGCAAGGGTGGTGGACGTCGACCCGCCAAGGGGCGCCAGTCGAAGCAGTTGGACCTCTTCCAACATGCACGGGGCACGGTGGAGGCTGCGTCGCAGCCCGGCCCCGACGACCTGACGGTCCGGGATCTTCGCCGAGCCTTGAAGGCCGTTGCCATGAAGGCCAGGATGCCCATCCAGCTCGTCACGCCGAACCTCTTTGTAGATGGCGCCCGTGGCCAGCAGGACCCCGCCACCAGGGCCTGGAATCTGTCGGTGGCTCTGTTCTACAAGGCCGGAGGACTTCCCTGGAGGGTGAAGGCAGATGCCCCCTACACCTGCTTCGTCGGGCTCTCCTTCCACCACCTGTGGACCTCGTCGAGCCACACGGTCTTCAGCAGCTTGGCGCAGGCGTTCTCGTCGGAGGGGGACGGCTTCGCCCTGCGGGGCTCGGCGGTTCCGTGGGACGAGGATCGTCGGCAGCCCTACCTGGAGGAGGAGCAGGCGTTCGAGCTCGTCGAGAAGGTGATCCGCACCTACAAGTCAAGGGTCGGCCGCGAGCCCTTGCGGGTGGTCATCCACAAGACGACTCGCTACCTGGACACGGAGGTCCGCGGGATTTCTCGAGCGCTCGACCGCGTCCCATCCGTCGACCTCATCACGATCCGATCGACCGACTTCCGGTTGCTCCGCCAGGGAACGTATCCGCCGCATCGCGGAACGCTCTGCACCTTCGGCGACGCGACCTTCCTCTACACGGCGGGGTACACGTCCACGCAGCAGACGTACGACGGGCCGCACATCCCAGCCCCGGTGGAGGTCATCTCGGCTCAGCCGCACGACGACGGCGCCACGGCGAGGGAGATCCTGGGACTGACGAAGATGAACTGGAACTCGGCGGACGACCACGTGGCGTTCCCGATCTCGCTGCAGTTCGCACGAAAGGTGGGGCTGGTGATGTCCGAGGTGCCACCCGACGAGGAGCCGCACCCCTCGTACCGGTTCTACATGTAGGACCTCGGGTCGTGCCGCATGCATGCTGCGTGCCGACGACTTGCTGGCACGGCACCTTCGGTCAGTGTCCGTCGATGTGGAGGATGTCGCACCGGATCTCAAGCCTCTTGCGTTCCGATGGACCCGGAAGGAAGCTCACCTGGATTTGTTCGGGGATGGGGACGAAGACCCGGTTCTTCATCACGATGGTGCAGGTCTCGAAGGAACCTCCACCGGCAGTTTGTCCAACGAGGTCGGGCGTCTGGACATCGTAGTAAAGCCCGAACTCGCCAGAGTGGTGCTGGAAGATGAATAGGGCCTTCTGACCCGCCCATACGATCGACGTGCGATGTGGCTGCAAGAAGAAGTCACCCTTCTCCCGGCGGACACGGTCAGTCAGAGCGAGGAAACACCGGTATCCCTTGAGCGCCGGCTCGTGGTCTTCAATCGTCAGCAGTTTGCGAGGAGTCTCGATGTCGAGGCGCTGGATAGGTGGGGCCGGTTCGTGGGCGGCATCGGCTGCGTCCGCCACTTGCCCGAGAGTGGCCTCATTGTCGATGACATCGGGGATGACGTCCCGAACCGGTGCGGCGGCAGCGCCGTCGAGTGTCTGGAAGCTCCTCCTGGCGACAGTTCGGGCCTTGCGGGTCGCCTCCTGCATCGTCACCTTGCCGCTGAGGTAGTCCTGCCACAAGGCGGTGAGGCTCTCAAGGTCCTCCATCTCGTACTCGAAGACCTCGCGCTTGCGCTGAACAAGCTTCAGGAAGGCCTCGGCGCCTTGCCGCGTCGCACTCGGGACCAGCCGCGAGATCTTGGGAAAGACCACGTTCCTCACGAAGTCCTTGGCCATGTGACCGAAGGCCGAGTATTCCTTCTCGTAGAGGTCCAGCAGCAGGCGGACATTGGAGCCGTCCGGGTTCAGCCAGATGTCTACTGGTGGCCCCTGGGATGTCACCAAGACCGGGAGCCCATGAGACAGCTTGCCGAAATGGACGGCCGCCTCAACGAAGTAGTCCGACGACACGATTGAAGCGACTCGGAATGCTGTACCGGACTCCGCCATGCTGAGGTGGGCGTTTGGCTTCGGTTCTAGGACCCGTGGCTGGTCGGTAAGCTCTTCGATCGCGCAGTGTTGCCGAAGGAAGTTGTTCTCGCACTGGCGACGCGGGTTTGTCCTGGCAAGGACGATGAGGGGCCGCTCGTCGGATGCATGCTCGATGACTGCCGCGTCGTTGCCGCCATAGACCAAGACCGGTTGGGATTGCGAGCGAGCTTGCACCTTGGCCAGCGATATCGGCCCACCGGGCTCCACTCTGACGAGGAGATGCCCGCACAGCTCGTAGCGACCGCGGCGGAGCACCCAGTTCATAAAGCCCGTGCTCGTATTGCTCTCCGGTCGGCCGGCCAAGTTCAGGGAGACGAAGTCATCGATCTCGCTGATGAACTGCTGAAGAACCTGCATGCTCTCGGTTGTAAGTGCTTCGCGTCCTGCCGTTGGCGCCAGGAATGCGAAGTCAGCGACACCACCGAACCCGTATACGGATTGCGGGCTGGTGGTGGCGAGGCCGAAGCCGGAGCGGAATGTCCGAAGCTGGCCGACGCCTTGACGGAGGATCATTCGGCCCCCGACCGGCTGACCCCGGAACTCCATGTTCGAGAGGTCCACGCGCAGCTCGCCCGCGGCAGAGCCAGTCAGTATGACTGCGGCGACGAGGTTCCCGCCGATCGCCGTCCGCCCGCTCTCTGTCCGCCAAGTCTCAGCGATACCAGGTACGGCCGCGTCGAGGGGCTGCTGACTCACGAGTTGACCGTTGACCCTCACGGGAATCGACAAATGAGCAACAAATGCAGTGATGTATGTCTTCGCTTGCTCGACGGGAATGCTGTGACCCGCCTTCATCCTCGCGGTCACCCGAGTCCCAGGAACTCCGGTAGGCTCCAGTGACCTCGTGTCGATGCAGTCCTCGGTCACGGAGAGGGTCTCCCGCTCCGCCTTGCACCAGGTTCGCTCCCCGGTGATTGCGCTCTCTGTCTCGACCTCTAGGGCGTCGGCAATGCCAAAGTTGGCCATCGCTCCGATACCGAAGGTCCCGACTACTCCGGCTGCTCGGGCCTCCGAGGTGTTCTTGCTGCTGGAGCCTGCGCGCCAGTAGTGGTTCGAGAGGTCGGCACGTGACATGCCGATCCCATTGTCGGTCACCTGGACATGGTCTTGGCCGATGTTGATCTCGATTGCTGGCTCAAAGTTCTGGCCAAGGTGCCGCCGCAGCACGATCGCGTCGAACGAGTTCTGCGTATTCTCACGCAAGAGCGCGTACGGCGAGGGGTAGATCTGGGCCGCGAGCAGCTCGATCATCCGGCTGATCTCTACAGAGAACGGCAACTTATCGGAGTTGCTCATCGGCGGAGTGCCTCTTCGCCAGCGATCTGCGTCGCGAGTTCTTCTTGTTGCGGGGCGGAAAGGCCGAGATGGCCGGCATGCGTCGAGAGAGCCTCTCGAGCGCGCTCGAAGTCTCCGCGCTGCGCCAGGGCGTTGGTGAGGTGGACCAGCTCTTCGATGGTCTGTGGCGGCGTCGCGCACTCGACTACCAGAGCCCAGTTCGATTCCTCAACCGCAGCATGAAGGAGCAACTGGCGACCGTACTCGGGGAGCCGTTCACGGTCCTCCAGCAGAAGCCCGATAGTTCGGCCGTACTCCTTCGCCTGGAACGCGGCCTCTGCCTCATCGACGGTCGCGATGACTCGCGCGGCACCGGTATCAACCGCTCGGCCGACCTCATTCGTGGTCGCCGTCCATCGCAGCTCTGCGAAGCTTCTTCCTCCCCAGTTGTTGAGGTGCGCACGGCCGAACAGGTTGGCGACCACCATCTCTCGCACGTGCACCCGGGCGCTCCGATAGTCGTCGGCGATTTCGATGACGTTGTACTGGCGGTGTACGCCCGGTGGGAGGGCCGCGTTCCCCGCGCACAGCGATCCCGCACTCACCACAGCCATGACCTCCTCTCCAGGGAGATAGACCTGCTGGACGGTGGCTTGCGCCCGATGCTGGTGCCCGTACAGGCCGAGGCGGAAGCCACGGCCCAGCATCCCTCGCACGATGTCCACATCCATGTAGTCGGTCGCGTACGGAGGCCCCTCTATCGAGTGGTGCCAGACAGCAAGAAGCAGGTCGAACGGAGTACGTTCCCCCACGAGGTCCAGGTGAGCTCTGGCAACCACGCTCCGGGGAATAGCCCCGTGGAACGCGAAGCAGTCGTTGCCGTCGCAGGAGTTGAACGCAGCGACACCGATGCGCCCCCCATCCAGCGTGAAGAGGTTCGCATCCGAGCGCGGCTCGACGCGCAGCAACCCGTCTACGCCGGAGTAGAAGCTTTCGACGAACCCCCAGAAAGCATCCATTCGACTCTTGTACAGGTCGTCGTTGGCGATGCTGTAGAGCTCACGGGTTTTCCAGCTCCAACGGAACTTCGATCCTTCCTGGGTCAGGGCGTCAAGCACGTCCGCTGGCGCACCCTCTACGCCGACAAGTTCCATCGCTGATCTCGATGTGACCCAGTCGATGTCGTGGTTCCCAGGAACGATGACTACTCGCGATCGGTCTCCGCCCAACATGCGGTTAGTGAGTTCGTCAAGGAAGCCCTCTGCCTCCTCGTACTGCTCGGCAAGTCGGGCCTGCGCGTCCGGCGTGCCCAGCGGGACACCCTGGATCACGTCACCGCTGATGATGATCGCATCGGGGGCGGGAACAACAGGGTCCTCCGCTACATATCGATCGCGATCACGCACTAGGGCGGAGATCAGCTCGTCGTTCGAGATTGGCTGCCGGGCGGACCGGTGGAGATCGGAGATGTGCAGCACCGAGAACATGAGCTACCCACGCTTCACAGCAGAAATCGACGCGCGCTTCGTCGATGGTGCTGCGCTGCTGGTGGAAGAGACCATGCTCGTACTCTTGGTGGCCTTGCGGCGGCGGAGGCTACCACGGCTGTTGCCGAGCCTCCTGAGCCGGTGCTGGCGACGAGGTCAGCCGACGACGTGGGTGACGCAGGGGAGGAATTGGGGAAGGCCGATTCAAGGAGCCCGCCTTGGGCGGTGCCGTTGTCCGCCACGATGAGGACTCCGTGAGACGATGAGGGCGGCGCACGTCCATCAAGCTCAAGTCGCGCAACCCTTGGAAGTCTACTGCGTTGAGCAGTCAATGGAGAGCCCGTACCATCCGGAGGAATTCAATAGTGGCGCCGACGGCATCTTGGCGGACAACGAAGTCATCCTGGTCGCCGAGGAACGCCGCCCGTCGCCGAGGGCCAACGTGATCGGCAGTCGCAAAGTCCTCGCTCAGAATCGCGAGCGCGGCCCGAGCGAACGGCTCGCCCGCAACCAGTCCGAACCGCTCGGCCACCTCGACCACCGGCACCGACCCGTAGTTCAGAAGCACGTACACGAGGTCGTAGGCGTCCTTGTTCTCGCCCCGCCCCCGGAATGCCATCGCCTTCAGCACAACGAACGCCGCTGGCCCCGCGACCCGGACCGCCCTACGAGCCCGCTCACCGGTCGGCGTCTCCCCGTCGATCTCGACCTCGAGGAAGTCGATGAACGCCAGCGGCAGCGCCGGGGTGACAATGGCGGCGAAGTCGCCTTCGAGGTTCTGGAGGCCTCCCGCCCGGACATCTTCGGCGACCGCGCCGATGAGGAAGTCGATGGTGATGCGTTCCTCGTGGAGCTTCCAGGTCTGCCGGCGCCGGTTGCCATCAATCGTCTCCGACGGCCGGAAACCGCGGTCCCGCAGCCGTTCGCTGATCTCTCGGTAGCGCTGCTCGTTCAGCACACCGATGGACAGCCCGAGGTCCAGATCCCGGGTTCCGACGTGGCGCTCCTCCACCCGCTCTTGATCGACGATCAGGTAAGGCACGAGGCCCCCGACGATCACGATGTCCTCGGTGAGGTCGCCCAGGATGGTGGCAATGTAGAGCGCCATCCGCCGGGCCTCTTCTGCCAGGGCGGGCGGATAGCCAGCCGCAGTCGTGGGCTTTCGCTCGGCCATCACGCCCTCCACGCCAGCCACTGGGCGCGCAGCTCCAGGGCAGCGTCTGAGGCCCGCTCAGGGTGCCCGAGGAGGTCCAGGTAAACCTGGACCGGGTGCGCCGCCCAGGTGCCCTGCTCGACGCGACCGTAGAACGCGCCCTCGTCGTTCGGCACGACGAGCCAGACGTTTTCGCCTCGCTCGACCTCGCGCAGGCCGAGTTCCTCTGCATCGGCAGGGTATTGGTCGACGAGTAGGGTGGTCACCCGGAAGTCGGCGAAGGCGGAGTAGAGCCAGGCGCCGGCGAGGCCTGTCGCAGCAAACCTGGCGTGTCGCTCCGAGAGCCGTCCAGCCAGCGTCTCAAGCGCTCCCGGCCCGCTGCGCGCGGTGAGGTGGTACCGGCGCACGGCTTGGTCGGCGAAGCGGTAGCGCTGAGCCCATGCATCAAGGAGCAGCGACGGAGCCCGGGCCCGTAGCCGACCATCGGCGTCGTGCTCCAGGAGGTCGGACGCCGCGAGCCTCTGGACTACCTTGCTGACCGTACCGCTGGGCAGCCCGACCTCCTCGGCGATCTCAACCTGGCGCCACCACCGGTCCGCGTCCGCCAGCAGCGCACGACTTACGCGGGAGTACCGAGGCGTGAAGGGGTTGGAGGGGCGCCCCCGCGCCGCGTACCTGTTCTTGGCGCCGGTCGCGACGATGCACAGTCCCTCCGCCCGGATCTCGGCGTTGCCCGACAGGTCCGCCCACGAGAGCCCACGCTCCGCCGCCCAAGCGCGGGCCTTTGGGCCCATGTAGGGCACGACGATCAGGCCGTGAGCGTCGAGGGCGGAGGCGTGGCGCTGCGCTTGGTGGGCGGCGCCGTCGATGCCGGAGATGGCGTCCGTGCCCTTCACCTCGATGGCGAGAGTCGCGCGCTTGGTGCGGAGCAGTAGGTCAGGGCCCCCCTCCCTCCCCATGAGGTCGACCGACACGGGCGACCGCAGCCACCCTTCGAGAAGGGTGGGCAGTCGTTCAGCAGCTTCTCGCTCCCAGTTCATGCTTCCTATATAACATCAGATTCCTGTTGTGGAAACCTATTGAGTTTAGGAAGTCCCGTCAGCGAGGAGCGCGGCAAGGCTGGCCTCCATCCGCTTCCGAAGCTCAGTGGCGTCAGCCGGGAGCTCCTCCATCAGCGCGGCGACCGGGTCCCTCGCCGAGAACTCCCCATCGAAGTCGAGGAGCCGGGCGACACTGACGCCCAGGGCGATCGCCAGCCGCTCCAGCACCTCCAGCGACACCCCCACCTGGCCTCGCTCTACGCGACTCAGCGTGGCCTGGGTCACCTCCACCGCGTCCGCGAGCTGCCCCTGGGTCAGTCCCTTCGCGGCGCGTAGGCCCCGAACACGCCTACCGAGCCTGGCCGCGATTTCAGACATCGAGGACGGTCCTGGAAGCCGCCCAGCGCGGATACTCTTGACGTATACCAATATACGTATTAGGAATGTAGCGGAAAGTTGCCAGGAGTCCCCCCATGTCCCTCTCCCGCATCCTCCGCCACAGCCCGACCCGCACCTTCATCGACCAGCACCTCGCGTTCCCCAAGCCTGCCACCTTCCCGCTCGTCGTGCAGCCCACTGCCCAGGAACCGCAGACCCTGGGCCTGGCCTTCGAGGTCGCCCTGGCCGCCGGCCTCGCCGCCCGGGGCGCGGAGACGATCGGCAAGGCCCACGCCGCCCACAAGGCCCTGGACCGCATGGCCGACCTCCCGCTCGCCTGGCGCCCTCCGGCTCTCGACCGCTGGGGAGTCGCCAAGGTCCGCGAGGCCGAACAGCGTCTGACCACGCTCGTGCCCGATCAGGCCCTTCCCTACGAGCGCTCGGCCGACTGTTGGCTCCTCGCCGAGCTGACCGCCTACACGCGGGCCGAGGACGAGTTCGTGGCCGACCTGGACCGCGTCCGCGCCCTGGGCAGTGGACCGCCCAGCAAGGTCTCGCGCGAGCTTGAGGACCTCTACGCCGCCGTCAACTGGACCGAGCTGACCCCCACCCAGCCCGTCCTCCTCTCCCCGACCTTCGGCGAGGGCTCCAACATGGTCGGCGGCGCGATCGGCGATCTCGTGATCGACGACCTCCTGATCGACGTCAAGGTCGTGAAGACCCCCAGCGTCAGCCGCGCCTGGTGGCGCCAGGCCGCCCTCTACGCGATCCTCGCCAACCACTTCGGAATCGACGGCGCCCCCGATCGGCGCATCGAGCACGTCGGCCTCTACCTCGCCCGCTCCGGCCGCCTGGTCCGCGTCCCGCTGTCCGAGCTCGTCACGCCCGAGGAGGCTGAGTGCATCGTCGACCGCCTCGCCGACGGCGTGCCCGACACCCCCTTGACCCGCCTTCGGGAGCGCGGAGAAGGCCTGCTCAAGCGCCAGGCTCCTCCCTGGATCGCCGACGCCGCTGCCCACCTCCCGATCCGCGGCCGCGAGGCCATCCCCGTGAAGGTCTCAACCGACGTCGAGGCCTACGTGCTCCCCTTCGTGGCCACCGCCCACGGCTTCGAGGCCCGCCAGCGCGACGAAGGCACCTGGGAGGTCGAAGGCCCCCGTGCCCAGCACCACCTCTTCGCCGAGGCCTGGGCCAGCCACCGCAACGCCTTGAAGGAGCTCAACCGCGCCCTCGGCCGCGCCTGGGTCGAGGCGGCCTACCCGGACGCCCGGCCCGAGTTCGTGATCGAGGTCGACCGCTTCTGGCAGCTCGCCTACCTGCGTCGCCTGCCCAGGTCCAAGCGCCGCACCGAGTGGGCCCGGATGATCGCCGACATCCGCCCGATCCGCCGCCTCGTGCAGGACCTGCAGGACCAGCTCCACGAAGCGCTGATCCCCCTTGCCGAGAAGGGCATCTGGGATGCAAAGTCCCGATCCGGCAACTCCTCCTGGAAGCTCGGACGCCGTGCCTGAGGCGATCCACGCGTTCCGCACCCGTTCCGCACCCGCTCCGCACCCACCCCCGCCGATGCCCCCCCACCCCACCCCACCCCC
>CAYYHT010000071.1:16155-16602 GCA_964471355.1 uncultured Enterobacteriaceae bacterium | reverse complement strand
CCGCTGGATCCACCGGTACGACTGGTGGAGCGGGCTCGCCAGGCAATGGCTGCTCAAGCGGCCTCGACGGCAGTGGTACCAGCGGCGGCGGTGGGGCCGGCGGTTCACAGGACGGGGCGGACGGCGGCAACGGCAACTCTGGTTCGAAGGGCACAAAGGGCGCTCCGGCCAGTGGCAACCACTACAGCCCCCTCATCGGCGGCTGTGACGGCGGCGGCGGAGGTGGCGCCGGCGGCAACGGTGGCGCCGGCGGCGGGGCCTTGCAGATGTCGGTCTCGGGCACTCTGACAATCACCGGAGACGTCTGGGCTGGCGGTGGCGGTGGCCGACGCGGAGCCTCCTCACGCGGCGGCGGCGGCGGCGGCGGGTCAGGTGGCTCGATCCTTCTCGAGGGCGACGACGTGACCATCACTGGGCGCATTGCGGCGAACGGTGGCGGCGGTGGCG
>CAYYHT010000071.1:0-16145 GCA_964471355.1 uncultured Enterobacteriaceae bacterium | reverse complement strand
AACTCCGCGGGCGGCGCAGGCAACGGCGGCGACGGCGGCTTTGAGGGCGACGGCGACGGCGGCGACGGCGGCGGCGGCGGCGGTAGCGGCGGCAGCGGCGGCGGTGGCGGCGGCGGCGGCATGGGCTGGATCCGTATTGTTGGCGACAACAGCTGCTCGCTGGGCAGCGCGACGATGAGTCCGGACAACGGTTGCAGCTAACGGGCTACACTCCCGTCATGGGCCGGCCGAAAGGTGAACAATGAACCTCGAGCAGTTGGTCGGAACCACACTCTGTGCGCACTTCGACTTCCGGCTCGTGGAGCTGATCGATGCGGGCGGCATGGGTGTGCTCTACCGCGCCATTCAAGAGCCGTTCAAGCGCAGCGTCGCCGTAAAGGTGCTGCGTCCCGAGCTGCTCAAGACCGAGTACAAAGCCCGCTTCTTTCAGGAAGCCCAGATCATCGCCCAGCTGACCGACAGCAATACCGTGCGAATCGTCGACTTTGGCGAGGCCGAGAACCTGCTGTTCATCGTGATGGAGTACATCAAAGGCACCAGCATGGACCAGTTCGTCGCCATGCATGGACCGGTGCTTCAAGGGCACGTGGTGCACATCGCCAGGCAGGTCTGCGGAAGCCTCGCAGAAGCGCACCAGCTCGGCATCATTCACCGGGACATCAAACCGGCGAACATCATCATCGCCAAGGAAATCGACGACCCTTGGCACGTCAAGCTGCTGGACTTCGGCCTGGCCAGAGACCTGCGCTACCGAGGCTTCACAACTCCGGGCACCATCGTCGGCACACCGCGCTGGGTCAGCCCCGAGGCCATTCGCGGCCAGCCCATCGACGGACGAACCGACCTGTACGGCGTGGGCCTCGTCATGCTCCATGCCCTCACCGGGCGCCATCCGTTCTCGACTCGAACCGCTCGCAGCACCATGAACGCCCATCTCAAACGAGACGTGCCGGACATTGCGCAGCTCAATCCTGACGTTTCAGTGTCGCCAGCATTGGAACAGCTCGTGCGCAGCCTGCTCGAGAAGCGGCCCGATGACCGTCCTTCTTCGGCAGAAGAGCTGTTGCGAGCTCTCCGCGACACGTAGTGTTTCAAACCGTTTCACAGTGTTTCATATATGAAACACCATGAAACATGAAACAATCTAGGCCGCTGCGGCGTCTTCTGCGTCCGCCGCGTCGGCGAGCAGGTCGTTCACAACGGCGGCAGCCGCTACACTGGCCAGCTCCGGGTCCTCGTACATCACTAGGAACTCCTCGTACACTTCTGAAATCAGGTCGCCGAGGGTCAAAGAGGTCGTGGACACAGACATGGGCTTCTCCAGTGTGGGAATGCACTCAGTTTCAATGCAAGCGGCATGCCAGATCAGACGGACCAGGCGGCCCCAGTGAGGAAGCCAGAGAGGCACAGAAAGATCGCCATCATGGGACCGAACGGCGCCCAGCGGATGCTGCGGCGGGCCCTCATGGCTGCGAGTTCGTGGGCCTGCAGCATCTGCAGCTCTCCGGTGTCGAACCAGACCGACTCACCGGCCTTGAAGTTGGAGACCCGGCGGGGGAGGTCTCTGCGGGTTCGCTTGATCGGTGGTTTGACCCCCAGAGCCGGCGGCTTGACGGACTGCGCACGCCGCACTGGCGGCGCTCCCGCGACGATCTCATCCATGCGAATTTTCTCCATGACGAACTCCAGAGTGCGTGGCTAATCCCACGCGGTAAGAAATGAGGTCTCGGCCAGCCAGCCTTCCCAATCGGGGCTGCAAAGGTCGACAACGGTGGAGTTCCGGATGTGGGCCAGCTCCATGAGTTTGTAGGCAACGTCGGGACTGCAGGTCTCGTCGATGCTCGCGATGGACACGACGTCGACTCGGTCCTCAGAGCCCTCTTTGACGGAATCGAGCCAATCGTCGAACGCTTCAGCGCTGATGCCGGTGGTCTGTTCATCCTCGTCGGTCACCACAAACAACAGCAGATCGCGGCCCGGGTGAATGTGATTTGGGTGGTTCCGCAAGAAGTTATAGGCGGCTCCGAACGGACGCTCTCCGCCATTGACAGGCAGCATGCCCGGCGCGAGTTTCAGGTCGGCGTCGCTGTCCTCGGGTCCGAAGGGTCCGATGTAGGCGGGAATCGCTGGATCCGCCGTCAGGAAGGTGATGCCCCACACGTCGGCTCGGTCCTCGATGTCGTGCTTGAGCTGCACGATGCCTCGACTGACGGCCTCGCGGTCATCGCTCATCGAGCCCGACCCGTCCAAGACGACCAGCACATCCAAGTCTCGGATGCGCGGCTCGGCATCGACGATGGGTGCCTCGCTGACCACCGGTTCGGTCCACGGCACGAGCTCATCGGCTCCGAGCTCATATTCCACACCACAGCCCGAGACGCTGGCAACCAACAACAACAGCGTGATGGTGCGGCTCATTGTGACCGTTCCCGTGCCAGCTGACGCTCGAGCTCCGAGACGGTCCCCGGAAGAAGGGAGTCCGGGCGTAGGTCGATGACAAGGCCGTCGTCAATGCTCATGACGTCGTGCATCGAGACCTGTCGCGAGCGGGGAACGAAGACGAGGACCTCGTCCCCCTCGGACCACATCGGGACCCCTGATACGACCTGGGCCATGTCGCCGACGCGTCCACCCGGCAGAACCACGGTGACTTGGTCTGCATGAGTGCCCGCGAGGACCTCTTCGACATCGATGAGATAGCGAGTGTGCAGCAGGCGGGCCTGGGTGGGCTCGAGCTCGACGTCTCGTACGACACCACGCAACACGGCTCGGTTGTCGTGATTTAGGGCGTCGTGGGCACCTGTATTCGCTAGGGTGGCGGCTCCAGCCGGCAGCATCAGAGAAATAATCAGGGACATGGGCGCCTCCACCCGCTGATCAGTGCATGAGTCATGCCAGCGTGCCCTTACGCGTGATCTCCCGGATCCGCCCCGAATGCGGCGTCGCTGGATCCGATGCGCCGTCTCACAACGTTTCAGTCTTTCACGCTTCGGGAACCACCGAGACCCCTCAACCGATCAGATCAACGGACGAACCTGGGTTTTCATCGTGGCATGCCCCTTGCTTCTTTCCTCGGCAACCCAGGAGGTCCACATGAGACTCGCCATTCTGTTTCTGATTGCCACCCAGAGCGCTTCCGCAGCGACTGTCGTATCGGATTCGTCAGAGGGCGTGGCCAGCGATCCCCTATGCGGCGTCGTGCTTGAGTCCTCTCCCTACAACCGGGGTCCCCAAGCCACACGCCTCGTGCAGATCGGAATCGACGACCCGAGCGTGGCCCCCGAGCCGGTGGTCATCCCGGTGCACATCACGACCAACGACACCGAACGCGCACCGTCATGGGGCGATGTCGTCGCCCTGCGAACCACGTCGGTGGGCAAGGGCAGCTGGAGCAAGGGAGCGGCGAAGGCCATCACCGGTCATCTCGCGACTCCTCTCGGACGCTGCCAGAGCAACGACGGCCAGCTCGACCCGTGGGCCGCGCTCGATGTGGGAGCAAAGCTGAGCGCCGAGATGTGGCAGTGATCGTCCGGACCTTCCATCACAAAGAGACTGCGGCGCGCAGCTACCTGATTAGCGCGCCTCGCAGCAGCCACGCGGTGCTCATCGACCCGGTGCTGGAGCTCGTCCCCGAGTACAGCGCCGCCATCGAGCGCACCCAGCTAAAGCTCGAGTGCACCATCGAGACACACCTGCACGACGACCACGTCTCGGGCAGCTTCATCTTGCGCGCCCGGTACGGATCGAGAGTGCTCTTCCCCGCTGGCCTCGGTGCCATCGGAATCGACGCCGAGCTGCGGCACGGCGACCACATTGGACGCGGCAAGATGAAGATGCGCGTCCTGGCGACCCCCGGGCAGACCGCACACGCCATCAGCCTGTACGTGCCGGCCAAGACCCCCCTCGTCTTCACCGGAGACGTCCTGCACTCGGCCGCTGTGCCACTGCCCGAGGACCGCAGCTGCTACGCAACGCTTCTCTCGAGCATCCGCAGCCGCCTGTTCACCCTGCCGGACACCACCGTCGTCCATCCGGGTCACGACCCCGTTCACAGCGGCTTCACGAACATCCAAGCCGAGCGCATGCTCAACCCCTTCGCCCGGGAGACGCGCTCCCTGCACGACTTCATCGCCACGATGGAGCGGGCCGCAGTCCGCCCGCACTTCACTCTCGAAGGCGCGGCCTGCCGCAACCTCATCGGCGGGGCCGTCGACACCGTGATCCGCCGCACCCGCGCAACCGCACTCCGTCGGGTCGAGCGGCTGGTCGGACCTCGTCTGGTGAACATCGGTTGGCTGGTCGCCAACACAGACAATGTCCGCATCGTCGACTTCCGCGAGGCCGGCGCCTACCAGGCCGCACACATCTTGGGCTCGGCCCGGGTCACCTCCGAAGGGGTCGCCCAGCGCACCCAGACCTGGTCTCGCGACCAACCACTCGTTTCCATCAACGCCGAAACGTCGGACGTGGAGACCCTGCAGCAGCTTGGGTTCCGCGACCTCTACCGAGTCAAGGATGATCCTGACGCTTGGCGACGGGCCGGCCTCACCGTGGTGGCCATCCCAGTCACTGCTTCTAACCTGGCATATGCATGAACCGCACCCCGTTCCTCATCATGATTTCTGCCCTGGCCTTGCCGGCCTGTCGACCCGACGTCGAGCCTCGCATCTGCGACGACGTCTGGTTCCTCGACGAAGACGGCGATGGCTTTGGCGACCCCTGGACCGAACCTCTCGTGGCCTGTGGGCCCGACTGCCACTTCTCGGCCACCAACGCGCTCGACTGCGACGACAGCGACGCATCGACCACAGCACTGGTGGAAGGAAGCTGTCCCCTCGACACCTTTAGTGACGACGACGCATACGTCTCGGTGCAGACGCCCGCTTATGAATACATCGTGTTCTACGGCACCACGCCGACCGTCGACCCCGAAACAGCCCGCGTTGGCTGCCAAGAGTGGGGCGGCGACCTCGCCGCCTGGCCAGACGCCTTCGCCATGGCCGACGTAACCATCGAGCTTGCCCGAACGTCGATCTACGCCGGCTACATCGGCGTCGAGCCGAACGGCGAAGATGGTTGGCGCTGGCAGGAAGAATCCTCGATGCGCCTGGACCAGATGTGGTGCGACCACCAAGCCCCCGTGCCTGGAGGGCCTGAAGACCGCCTTGCACTGGTCAAGGTCGGCTCGACCTGGTGCATCGGACGCCCGGACAGCTCACCAAGTGTCCAGGGCAGCCAGCCCTATCAATCGAACACCGCACACGCGATCTGCCAGCGCGTACGCCCCTTTCCCGAGACCCTCGAATAGCCTGGAGCAATCATGGTTCGACCACTTGTCCTCATCGTCACTTCTTTCATCGCCCTCGTCGGCGCTGAAGCTGCACCGGTCAACTACGAGTTCGACACCGAAGAGAACGCCTGCACCGATCCCCAAGGCGACGCCGGGTACGTAAAGGAGGAACTGGGTGAATGCGGCTCTCTGCGCAAAGCGAACCTGCCAAGCGCCAATCTGAACGGCGCAAACCTGCGCGGCGTCAAGATGCGCAACGCAGAGCTGCCCGATGCTCGCATGGTCGAAGCGTCACTGCGCGGGGCCGACCTCGAGGGAGCAAACCTGGCCTGGGCGGACCTGTACGACGCCGACCTGTTCAATGCCAGCTTGCGAAACACACGGCTTCTGGGCGCCGACCTGCGCCGCAGCAACCTGCTGGGGGCCGACCTGCGGCACGCGGACCTCGCCGGGGCAGACCTGCGCGGCGCACACCTCCAAGGAGCCCTGCTCGCCGGGGCTAGCCTCGTGGGTGCAGACCTTCGCGGCGCCCACCTCGACTTCACCGATCTCAACGGCGTCGACATGCGCGGGGCCCTGCTCGATCCCGGACCCATCGCGGCCCTGTACGGAGTGCTGGGCGCAGCCGACGAGTAGCTTCAAACCCACAACCACGAGCTCGAGGGCGCGCCGACATGTTCGGTGCGCCTTTCTCGTTGGATCCGCCTGCAGGCGCCCGACACGTTGCAACATCGTTTCAAAGCGTTTCTCCGATCCCGGCACACGGTGCGACACGGTTTTCTCGATTCGCCTTCAAGGCACTTTCACAGCGATCGCAAAGTCGGCACAACCCTTGCTTTGAAAGGAGGTGGCGCTCACCCCCAAATCGATTGGGTCGAGCCTTCACCCCTACTCGGAGTTTGCTCAATGCGACCCCTGACCCCGGCAATCATCCTCTTGGCCCTCGCGGCCTGTACACCCACCGTGCCCGAATTCGAGGTCCTGGACGACACCGACAACGCCTGGGACGAGCCGTCGGTGGAAGACCCGAGCCAGGACGACCCGACCAGCGACGATCCAGTCGACGACCCGACCCGCGAGAATCCGGCCCAGGACGACCCCGTTGAGGATGACCCGGTTGAGGATGACCCGGTTGAGGATGACCCGGTCGAGGATGACCCCGTTGAAGACGATCCGGTTGAGGACGACCCCGTCGAAGATGATCCGGTCGAGGACGACCCCGTCGAAGATGACCCGGTCGAGGATGATCCGGTCGAGGACGACCCCGTCGACGACCCTCTTGATACCGGCATCGCTCCCACGGACACGGGCTGCGCCACGTTCTATCTGTTCGCCGACAGCGACAGCGACGGCTTCGGCGACAAGAATGAGCGCATCGAGACCTGCTTTGCATCCGCCGGCTACGTGACCAACGACACCGACTGCGACGACAAGGACGCCACCCGCTTCCCCAACAACGAGGAGGCCTGTGACGCGGTCGACAACGACTGCAACGGCGAAGTAGACGACAACGCGCCACCCGACAAGACCTGGTATCGGGACGCCGACGGTGATGCTGCGGGCGTCTACGACGAGACGGTGTCCAGCTGCTTGCAGCCATCGGGCTACACCGCGAGCTTCGGCGACTGCGACGATGCGGACAGTGAGCGAGGCTTCGCGCCGGTCTGGTATGCAGATGCCGACGGCGACGGTGCCGGTTCGGTAGCGGGCGGCGAGATCTCCTGCGATGCCCCCGAGGGCCATGTCGCCGACAGCATGGACTGCGACGACCAGGACCCGAACAACTACCCGGGCAACGCCGAGGTCTGCGATGGCGCGGACAACAACTGCGACACGGTGGCTGACGGTCCCGATTCCGAGGATGCCTTCGAGCGCTGGTGGGACGCCGACGGCGATGGATACGGCACCTACAACGTGTCCATCTACAGCTGCTACGAGTTCGATGGCTACGTCGACAACGCAGCGGACTGCGACGACGCCAACGACACCATCAACCCCGACGGCTCAGAGGTCTGCGACGGCCTCGACAACGACTGCAACGGCCTGTGGGACGACGAGGCCTCGGGCACATCCACCTTCTATGCCGACCGCGACGGAGACGGCTACGGCAACCCCGCGGACGAAGTCCAGGCTTGCTACGTCGACTTTGGTCGGACGGCTCTGGTCGACGCCACAGACTGTGACGACACCGACTACTCACGAAGCCCGGACACGTGGTGGTGGAGGGACGCCGACGGAGACGGCCACGGCAGCATGGAGGAGTGGCTGGTTCAGTGCGACGCTCCCGAGGGCTACACCAGCCTCGTGGACGACTGCGACGACTCGGATGCGTCGGTCTCGCCCTCTGCAGACGAGCTGTGCAACGAGCTGGATGACAACTGCAATGGCTTCACCGACGACTCCCCCGTCGACGGCGACACCTACTACGTCGACAACGACGGAGACGGCTACGGCAACGACGACTTGGTCGTGAAGTCCTGTGTCGCTTCCGAATGGCTCGGCACCGTTGGCGGAGACTGCGACGATTCGCGCTCCTGGTCCTTCCCCGGAGCAGAAGAAGCCTGCGACAGTGTGGACAACAACTGTGACGGCGTGGTCGACGGTCCGGAAGCCTGGGTGGTGCCTGGCGCACAAGCCCGCATCTTCCTGGAGCCCGAGGCGACTGGGTCTGTGGCCATCGAGTTCGATCTCGCGGCAGAGCTCGATGAGCTTGGCATCACCGGCGTGATCAACCACGAAGGCATGATGGTCACCCCCCAGAGCTGCAACGCGGGCCAGTGGATGACCACTTGGCAGTACGTGGACTCCTTCGTCGGCATCGTCGACGGCAAGGCGGACGACCGGAACAACAACAAGGGCACTCTGCTGTTCACCGCGACCCCGGACTATCAGAACGGTACGTTCGACGGAACCGACGGCGAGGCGCTGGAGCCACAGCGATACGCCGTGTACTTCTCGGTCAACGAGGAGCCGATGGGCAGCCCAGGATGGACCATCCCCGGTGGCTACTTCGAGTCCAACAACGGCCAGATCCGAGCCACCTTCGATGGCAACAGCGGCGGCATGCTGTCCAACCTCATCAGCTTCGACCCGACCGCCTTCGAGGCACAGATCAGCCAGACCTGGGCCGCCGGCGGAAACGGCGTGCACACCGAGAAGGGATGGCTGAGCGCCACCGAAGGCACCTCCGACATGACGGTGCTCGCTTCGGGTCCCTTCGTGACCGCCTACGAGGCCAGTGGAAATCGTGAGAACGAGTCCGGGTCGTACGACTACACGTACACCTTCTGGCTGCTGCAGCAGGATCCAACGCTGTGGACCACCGTGTCCTACGTCGCCACCTCGGACATCACCCTCGAGCCGTCATCGGCAGCCCCACTCGTCCCCTGGCAGCACTCTGCTTGGTCGAACGTGGCTCCAGTCGGCGAAGAGATCGAGCCCGTGAACTTCGACGCCTGGTTCGGAATCGGCCAGAGCTTCCAGGTCGACGTCACCGCCGTGGGCGACGACGACGTCGCCGTCTCCACACCTCTCGCTGGCCCAGTTGTGGCCTCGGGCACGGTGATGGTGGACAGCCTCGTCGGAGCGCTGACCGTCGGCGAGGCTCCGGCCTTGCCCAGCTACACATCCGCTTTGGTCGGACCCGTTGAGCTGCGGGCTTCCGACACTCCATAAAAAGGGGCAGGGGTGCCTCCGGGCGGCGGTCTGTTTTGCAGGCCGCCGCCCATTCTTTTTGGATCTGGTCGCTGGAGGGGAGGGGGGGCCTTCGGGGTGGGCTGTGGGCGGGTCGCACGACGCCGAGCAAGCTCGGCGGTGCGACGCTCCGCCCAGCGCCCACCCCTGCGGCCCCCCCTCCCCTCCGCTCCCGCCCAACAAGCCCGGCCGGCCCCCAGCAAGCGCCCGCCTGGAGGCACTTCGGGCCGAGCGAGCTCGGGCCGAGCAAGCTCGGCGGGGGGCCGAGCGAGCTCGGCGGGGGGGCCGAGCAAGCTCGGGCCGAGCAAGCTCGGCGGGGCACCGACAGACAATTGCTGCTCGCATGCAGAGCAAGCTCGGCGGCCGAGCAAGCTCGGCGGGGCACCGACAGACGATTGCTGCTCGCGTTGCAGAGCGGGCTCGGCGGGGGCGCCGAGAGCAAGCTCGGCGGCCGAGCAGGCTCGGCGGGGCACCGACAGACGATTGCTGCTCGCGTTGCAGAGCAAGCTCGGCGGGAGGGCCGAGCAAGCTCGGCGGCCGAGCGAGCTCGGCGGGGCACCGACAGACGATTGCTGCTCGCGTTGCAGAGCGAGCTCGGGCCGAGCGAGCTCGGCGGATCGGTGGGTTGCATGTTGACGCACGTTGCAGGGTGTTTCGCAGCAAATGAAACGCGGTGAATCAGCGTTTCGGACACATGGCGAAAACCCAGGTTCCACCGAGACCTTGTTCTGGCACCGCCCTTGCACTTACACCTATCGACGCAAGTCATCTCGCAAGGTGCCGGGACCGGCCCATTTCACTTTTTCCTACGAGGAGCAGCCAGGAGTCACGCGAGCCGAACACTATCGGTCCCGAAGCCTGCACATACATGGACAACTAGGAGCCCACGACCAACGTCGTGGGCTCCTTTGTTCCGGAGTCAACGAATGATCATTGCTCTCATGGCCACCCTGGCCAACGCCTACGAGGTCGCCTATGCCGAGACCGGCGACCCGCACGCGTGGCCCACGATGCCTGTCTACTGGCAGGCACATCCGAGCGCGCGTCCTGCCTACATCGGCGAGGGCGACAGCAACTTCGCCATGTACAACGCCGTTGCCGCCTGGGAAGAAGTCGACCAGGTCGACATCAGTTTTGTCCCCGTGCAACCGGGCAACGACAGCTTGGTGCGCAACCACATCAGCTGGACCACCCCGTGGCCCTATCCCGACGACCAACTCGCCCTCGCTACGCGCTGGGTGACCACCGACGGGCGCATCCAGAGCTTTGAGATCTTCGTCAATGCCGAGCGCGAGGACTGGGCGACGGATGGGTTCGGTCACGACCTACAAGCCGCATTGACCCACGAGGTCGGCCATGGGCTGGGCCTCGAGCACTCGATGGACGCCGAAGCCACAATGTACCCCACCACTGACGAACGCGAGGTCTACCGCCGCTACCTCGCAACAGATGATCGGCAGGGGGCGCGTTTTCTCTACCCACCGTTCGAGAACCTGGGCTGCCAAGTCGCCCCCGCAGCTCAGCACGGCGGGTGGCTTGCGATCGTTCCGGCTGCACTGATGCTCTTTGGCCGACGACGGCGACAGAGCAGCTAGGCCCGGTTTACGACCATGCCAATGCGCGCCATCATCTGAGTCGCGTCGCGCCCGGATTCGCCCAGGCTGCTGACAGAACGACCGATGTCGTCCAGCTCTTCACGGACCTCTTCCATCTCACCCGTCTGCAAGCACTCCACCGCGCGGGTGATGCCCTCGGCAGCCAGATGAACCTCGATGGCCGTCGTCGACAGGGAGTTGCGCAGGTCGTGCAGGACCTGGCCAAGCAGGCGTCGCAGGCCCGCTTTGGTGCTCTCATCCCACTCCTCGGTCACGGTGCCCACCAGTTTCTCCAGACGCTCAATTCGCTCTTCGGAATTCATGGGAGCTCCAGTGCAGAAAGGACGATGGTGAAGGTCGTGCCCACCCCCACCTCGGATTCGATGTGCACGGTTCCGCCGTGCTCGCTGACCACCCTTGCAACCATGGCCAGTCCCTGGCCCGAGCCCTTGCCGATCTGCTTGGTGGTGAAGAAGGCCTCAAACACCTTCTCGCGGAGCTCTTCGGGAATGCCCATGCCCGAGTCGCTGATCGAGATGTGCACCTTTGAGTCGACCACCTCGCTGCGCACTGTGATCAGGCCCTGACCGCTGTCGTCGCGCTCCCGAATGGCATCGGCGGCGTTGATGACCAGGTTCAGGAAGACCTGGCCCATGGCCGAGCGGTCGCAATTCACCCGTGGAATGTCCACAAACTGTCGCTCGACCTCGGCCACGAATCGGTACTCCGCGGCGGCGATCAGCAGCGTGTCCTCGAACAGCTCGTTGATGTCTGTGGGCGAGCGACGCCGTGGATCCTCGTACGCAATTCGCTTCATCGCCTGGGCGATGTCAGCCACAAGAGCCAATCCCTCGAGGGACCGCTCAATGGCGGGGCCAGCGTTCTCGCGCACATATTCGAAGTCGCTCTCGCAGCGTGCTTCTTCAGCGCGCTTCAGCGCTTCCTTGTGGCCCGTGCTCTCAGCCAGCTCGACCAGGATGCTGTCGAGGGCCACACAGTACTTCAGCAGGTCATCAAAGCTGCTCTCCAAGAACGAGACGCTGTCGTTGACGTACTGCACCGGCGTGTTGATCTCGTGGGCAATGCCCGCGGCGAGCTTGCCAAGTGAGGCCAGACGCTGTGTGCGTTGGGCACTACGCTGGTTGTCTGCGACCACGAATCCTCCGACTGGGTGCCCATCGGACGGGCCAAGCGGCTCTTTAGGCATGGGTGCCTCGACGGCGCCAGACGACCGCGAGCACGCGGGCCACGGGAATGTAGAGCGCCTCGGGAATCGGATCCCCCACGCGCACCTTTGCGTGCAGTGCACGCGCCAGTGAGCGTCGCTCGATCTGATCAACACGGGTTCGGCGGGCCTCCGCTCGAATGCGCAGCGCCGCGGCATCGACACCCTTGGCCACCACAATCGGCGCCGCATCTCTGCCGCGCTCATAGCGCAGAGCAACCGCAAAGTGAGTCGGATTGGTGATCACGACGTCCGCGGTTCGAACCGCCGCCAAACCACCAGCCACCGCCAGCTGCCGCGCCATCTGCCGCCGCTTCGCTTTGATGTGGGGGTCGCCTTCTTGCTCTTTGCGCTCGTCCTTGAGCTGCTGATCGGTGCGCATCAGCTTCTCGCGCATCTTCCACCAGCTCCAGGCGTAGTCCACCGTGGCCACAAGCAGCATCGCCGGCGCCGCCGCCAAGACGATCTCGACACCCAGGTCCAACAATATGCCCGGCAAGGCATCGGGTGGCATGGCCGCCGACGAGGGCATGCTCGACAGCCGAGAAGACAGCGCCACTCCAGCGGCAACGCCCACCACGGCGAATCGGCCCAGGTTCTTGCCCAGCTCCACCCACGGGGTCCACCCACCCAGAAGGTTCGTCAAACCTCCGATTGGATCCAGCCGGTCCCACTTGATGTCAAACGCCTCGGTGGCGATCTGCCCCCGCGTCTGGGCCAGACCTGCCAACAATCCAGCCCCCGCCGCAGCCAGCAACGCCGGCGCAATGGATCGGGTCGTCGCTTCGAGTGCCGAGTGAAGCAGCGACACCGCACTGTTGAGGTCAAAGAGCCGCGGATGGGCAACGAGGGACACCACCATCACGTCGGACAGCGCTGCTGTGATGACGTCCGAGCTCAGCCACAGCATGCTCGCCGCAGCAAGCACTGAAGCCGCGGCTCCCACATCGGCCGAGCGAGGCATCTCTCCGCGATCGGCAGCCTGCTGCCAGCCCCGCTCGCCCGGTTCGTGTTTTTTCTCCTGGCCGTCGTCGTCGGCCACCTACTCGGTCACCACACGGGCCACGAGCGCCGTGATCTGACTCATCCAGGTCCCGTGGGCCCCGAGTATCCACGGAAGGGCCGCGGCCATCATCGCCACGCCACAGGTCACGCTCAGCACCGGTCCAAAGGACAAAAACGCGTTCATTCGGGGCGCAATGCGGCCAAGCAGGCCGATCACCGCGTTCATCGCGAAGGTCAAGATCACCACTGGCGCCGCAAGCTGCAGACCCAGCGCAATCGACGCCCCCACGATGCCCACGGCAATGCCGGGCAGGTCCGGATTCCAAGGCAGGCTGCCCGCCGGGTGCACATGAAAGCTGATGGCCAGCGCTTCGATCGCCTGCAGATGCAGGTTCAGTCCGATGAAGACCAGCCCAGTCAACAGCCCCGACAGCGTCGCCAGCGAACCCGAAGACGTCTTGTCGATCGGGTTGAACTGCTGCGCCATAGCCAGTCCGGCCTGGTAAGCCACCATCTCGGACGCACCGGTGATCGCCGAATAGCCGGCGGCGAGAAGCCAGCCGGCCATGCCACCGAAGACCAGCTCGGCGATCAACGCAATCATCAGCGTTCCGGGCGCAGACGGCACCACCACCGGCACCACCGGAACGATCACCACAGCCAGGGCCAGCGAGAGCATGACCCGAACCGAGCGCGGCATGCCCGCTGACGACACCACCGGCAGCGTCCACACAAGGCCACCCACACGCGCGAACACCAACAGGGCCGCCACGAGGGGATCGATCATCCCGGAATGCTCAGGAACATCATGGTGCCGAAGGCCACAAAGTGCCGCAGCATCCAGCCCCCCAGCAAGCCCAACACCAAGAAGACCGCCAGGGTCTTGGGAACGAAGACCAGCGTCATCTCTTGGACCTGGGTGACGGTCTGCAGCAGCGACACCGCGGTGCCCACCAACAGCGCCGTCATCAGCAGGGGTCCCGCCACATACAGCGCTGTGATCAGCGCATTCTGACCCCAAAACACGACGAGCTCTTCGGTCATGTGACCACGCTCGCCACCAGCCCGGTGACCAGCAGTCCCCAGCCATCCATCAGCACAAAGACGCACAGCTTGAATGGCACCGAGACCACCACCGGCGGCAGCATCATCATGCCCATGCCCAGCAGCACCGAGGCGACGACGATGTCGACGACCAGAAACGGGATGTACACCTTGACGCCAATCACGAAGGCGTAGCGCAGCTCGGACAGCAGATAGGCCGTCAGCACCACCGAGGTGGGCAGGTCATCGAGGCCCTCGGGCTTGGGCGATCGAGCTAGACGCAGAGAGGTGGCCAGGTCGGCGCGATCGATGTTGCGCAGCATGTGGCTGCGCATCGGCTTTAAGAACGCCGCTCCCGCCTCGGTTGTGTCCATCTCGCCAGCCAGGTAGGGCTCAATCGAGCGCTGCTGCACCTCGTTCAGGGTGGGCTGCATGGCCATCACCGTCAACGCCAGTGCCAAGCCAACCAAGACTTGATTGGGAGGGGATTGCTGCAGTCCAAGCGCCTGACGAAGCAGGGCGAGCACCACAACAAAGCGTGTGAAGGGGGTCATCACCATGAGCAGGCCCGGCAGCACGGCCAGCATGCTCAGGGCCATCACCAAGCGAACGGCACCAGCGCTGGCCTCTTGATCGCCGCCCTGGGCGACGCTGCTGACCGACTCGGCCACGGCACCCGCCAAGTCTGGCGACTCCTGCGCAAAGGCCACACTCGCGAGCAACGCCAGGATCAAACGACCTCCTCGAAGATCTCGGTGAGCAGGGTCGGGCTTCCGTTGCTGCAGCCAAGCACCAACACCCGCTTCTCGGCGCCCGATTCGATCTCGACCAAGGCGACCGACGTCCCATCACCGAGTGGGGCCCGACCCAAGACGCGCACCGCAGTGTCCAGGTCGTCGACATGAGCCGCGAGCCATTTCTCTCGGCCGATCCAGGTGGCTGCAGCGCCCACTCCCAAGATGCCGAAGAGCGCCCAGGGAATCGCGGGTGCCGGCGGTGCGGCAATGGTCGCGGTCACCGGTCCGGGACCCAGCAGTCGCTGCTCGAGCTTGAGATCTTCCGCCGCCGCGACCCCAACCAGCCACAACAGCATGCAGGCGTTCACGAGGCTTTGTTTCCGTCGGCGAACTCGACCATGCGAATGCCGACCCGATCGTCTTCAACGACCAGCTCGCCGCGGCCAAACACCTTGCCGCCCACCACGATGTCCAGCAGCTGCCCGACCAGTTGGTCGAGATGCAGCACATCGGCGGCCTCGAGACGAGACAGCTCGCGGACAGTCAGCTTGGTGCGACCGAGCTCGACGACCAGCTCGACCGGAATATCGTAGAGGAAGGCTACATCGTTGTTCGCGCCGCTCATGGACTCCCCCGGACGAGGAGTCATCGGACACTTTGTTGTGGGCTTTAGTTGGGAGTTGAAAAAGCGGGCCGCAATGGCTGGCCCGACGCCCGATGAGCCCTATGTCAACCTGACCAATACCCACTCTGAACACTCAGTCGGACGAGGTGATCGTCGCGGGCAACGATCAGGCGAGACGAAGCTCGCACCGCCTTGAACGCCACTCCAGACGCGCCCTAGGTGTACCGAGTACCCACGCGAACACAGCGCTTGCCATCAGCCACACCGGGCTCGCCACTCAACGCGAGCTTTCCACCGACGCGGACATCGACCCGCGGAGTCTGGCCCAAATCGAGCATGGCACCGGGTTTGAGGTCTTTGATGGCCCGCAGCGTGGTCTGGATGCGGCCCAATTCGGCCACCACTGCCAAGTTGACCGGCAGCACCCTCTCGAGATCGTCTTGGCGGGTGGGTCGCGCCCGAATGCGCGGGGCCAACTTGCTGGCCACCTCAGTGGGCAACATCAGGGTCAGGATGCCCAGCGGCGCGTCCACGAGTCCGATCTCGACGGTGATCTCCAGCACCACACTGCCGGGCTTCATGGCGCTGCCCGAGATGCCGAGCGGACCCACCGGATAGGACACCATGCCGATCTCGGGACGCGACGCCCCCTCGGCCACACTGGCCACAAAGTCCTGAACCAGCCGCGTGGCGATCTTCAGATCCAGCTGCGTCGACGGACGCGCATCGGCACTCAGCGCGGCATTCTCGGGAGTCTCTCCCAAGAAGACAGCGAGCATGCCGCTGATCACAGAGCCCTGAATGACGATGCATCCACGGCTGCCTGGTGCCCCCGCCACATCGACCGCGGAGAGCACCGTGCCCGTACTGCGCAGGGGCTCAATCACATCTGAAAAGGTCGCCGTCTTGACGGACAAAAAACGGGCAGGCA
>CAYYHT010000070.1:0-16667 GCA_964471355.1 uncultured Enterobacteriaceae bacterium | reverse complement strand
GGTCGTCTTGTCTGACCGAGACCGTCACGGACAACTTCGGCACCGACCAGATCTGGGCCGAGTTCGACAACGTGCGCGTCGAAGTCCGAGGCAAGCCCATCACTGCCTATTCAGACGAAGGGCGCATCTGGAAGCTCGACTGGAGCTGGGAGTGCAACGGCGTCGTCGCACAAGCCCGCGACAACGTGCTGCTCGAACGCGGGCCCGGTGGCTGGACCATCAACGATCCGACGCCGCTCGAGGACTGACTACCAGTCGATGACGCAGGCGCCCCAGGTGAATCCGCTGCCGAAGGCGACGCAAGCGACCTTCATGCCTGGCTTGAGCCGGCCGTTGCGGACGGACTCGGCAAGCAGGATGGGGATGGTGGCGGCCGTCGTGTTGCCGTAGTTCTGGATGTTGTGCACGACCTTTTCGTCGGGCAGGCCAATCTGCTTTTGCACGTACTGATTGATGCGCATGTTGGCCTGGTGGAACACCAACAGGTCCAGGTCGTTGATGGTGATGTCGGCGTCGTTGGTGGCCTGCCAAAGGGCCATGATCATGCGCTCAACGGCGTTCTTGAACACCAGACGGCCATTCATATAGGGCCACATCATATCGACGGGCGTCCGGCCGATGTCGTCGTCATCGACCTCGATGTAGGGGCGGGCGCGGGTGTCGAAGACCTTTTGGCACAGCTCGTCGGCGTAGCGTCCATCGGCACCGAGGTTCCAGTTGCGAATGCCGCGGTCTTCGTCGGTCGCCGAGACAATCGCGGCGCCAGCACCGTCACCAAACAGGGTCGACACCGTGCGACCGCGAGTGCTCATGTCCAGACCACCGCTGTGGCACTCGGCGCCAACGACCAACACGTGCTTGTAGACGCCACTCCTGACCATGCTGTCCGCGGTGCCGAGGCCATAGAGGAAGCCTGAGCACTGGTTGCGAATGTCGAGGGCCGGAACGAACTTTCCCTCGGCGGGCAGGCCCAGGGTCTGTTGCAGGCGAACGCCGTCGCCCGGGAAGTGATGCCGGGGCGACAGCGTGGCAAAGATGATCATGTCGATGTCTTTGGGCTGCAGACCTGCGGCTTCGATGGCCATCTGCGATGCGGGAAGGGCCATCTCGGCGCTGCCGACGCCCGCTTCGGCAAAGCGTCGGTTCTCGATGCCGGTGCGCTTGACGATCCACTCGTGGCTGGTGTCGATTCCGTAGTCTTTGACTAGGTCGTCGTTGCTGACGACTTTGGGCGGAACGTAGAAGCCTGTACCGGAGATGTAAGCGTTGGGCATGAGACCCTCCAAGGAGTGTGCGGAACGGCGCTCCTTAGCCCTCTACGGTGCCGCGAGCAACAGTACCTTCAGCGTATCTGAGCCCGGATCTCCCACGATGTACAGGGCCGGCAGCACCGCCAACCAACACACCGATGCGATGGCCGGGATCGGACTGCGATCCTTCCCGCCGATCGCTCCCGAGATGCCCACCAACGCAGCGACCATTGCCGCCCCAATCGCCAGCCACTGGTAGGGCACCATCGGGTCGATCAGCTTTGCAGTCGCCGCATCGACATAGGTCAGCCGCTCATCAGGGGTCAGCGGTGAAATCGAGGCGGTCAGCAGCATCTGCAGCAGCGCCTTGCCACTGACTTCGCCCAGCGTGACCACCGTCGCAAACGCAACCCCGGCTGCGGCTCCCGCCTCGGGCCCGGCCCCCTCGTCCCGATTGCCTCCCAGCAACGAGATGGCCACTGGAATCACCAGTGTCAGGTACAGCATTGCTCGCAAGAATGGGAACGCCCAGTCGTCATGGATGAGCCCATAGATGACCGGAGCGAGCGCGGAGAGCAGCAGCAATAGCGAACCGGCGGCCGCAGGCATCCAGCGTCTGGGCGGCCGCCTGGCGCCCACGAAAGCCGTGAACATCAGCAGCAACACCACCGGAGGCACGGCAAAGAACAGGGTCATCATTCGGGCCGCGAACGCCTGGGCTACCTCGCGTCCTGCATCGGCCTCGGAAATGCCGCTGACCACAATGCCCAAGCCCGGCAGTCCCCATGCCCACATGGACAGAGCCGGAAGTCCCGCAACGAGCCCCAGAGCCACTGGCGGCACGCGCTTGCCCTGGATCATGAAGACGCCGCTGGCCAGCGCAATCACGGAGCTGAGCACCGCAGCCAGCAATGCCCACACCATTCCAGGGGCCATATTGTCGGACAGCAGTTCCCAGGACATGGGCCCAGAGTACACCCAGAGAAAAATGACAGACCCGTCACCTTGGTGGCGGTTATCGGCCCAGCATGAGCGAACACTACGACTACGTCATTGTGGGATCGGGCTTCGGGGGCAGCGTCTCTGCACTTCGCCTGTCCGAGAAGGGCTACCGCGTCCTGGTCATCGAGAAGGGCTCACGGTGGGCAGCGTCTGACTTTCCAAAGACCAACTTCAACGTCAAGCGTTGGCTGTGGATGCCCCAGGTTGGCCTGTACGGCATCATGAAGATGACGTTTTTTCCCCACGTCACCATCCTCTCGGGAGTCGGGGTCGGAGGCGGGTCACTGGTCTATGCGAACACCCTCCCCATCCCCGGCAGCGAGTTCTTTACCCAGGGTTCATGGGCTGGGCTGGCGAACTGGGAAGACGAGCTCGAGTCCCACTACAAGCTGGCTCACAAGATGCTCGGCGCTACCCAGACGCCGTTTTCGACCACGCCGGACAAGGTGCTGGCCGAGGTCGGCAAGGACCTCGGGCGCGACGGCCACCACCACCCCACGACAGTCGCGGTCTACTTTGGCGAACCCGGCGTCGAGGTCGACGACCCCTACTTCGACGGCAAGGGCCCCAAACGAACCGGCTGCATCAAGTGTGGTGGCTGCATGCTGGGGTGTCCCGAGGGCTCCAAGAACACCCTGGACAAGAACTATCTGTACCTGGCCGAGGGGCTTGGCTGCACCGTGCTGCCGGACACCGAGGTCACCGCCGTGCGCCCTCGTGAAGGCGGCGGCTACACGATCGAGACCAAGTCCTCCAAGGCTTGGCTGTTCAAGAATCGCCAGCAGTTCACCAGCGACAATGTCGTGTTCAGTGGCGGGGTGCTCGGCACCGTCGATCTGCTGCTGCGGCTGCGCGATGACGCCGCGGGCCTGCCCAAGCTCTCGCCGCGACTCGGCCAGATGGTGCGCACCAACTCCGAGAGCCTGATTGGAGTCATCTCGGACAGCGATGAAGACCTGAGCCACGGCGTCGCCATCGGTTCGATTCTGCACACCGACGACCACAGCCATGTCGAGCCGGTCCGCTACCCAGACGGCGGTGTGAACCTGTTCAAGTTCCTGGTGGCACCGCACGTGCCTAGTGAGTCGCTGTTCGGACGCATCAAGGGCTCCTGGGCTTGGTTCCGCAAGAACCCCAAGGCGGCCATGAAGCTGCCCCTGCGGGACTTCGGTCGCAACGGCATTATCCTGCTCTACATGCGGACCTTGGACGGCACCATGAGCCTGGTCCGCGGCCTGACCGGCATGACCACCACACTCGAGCCCGGCAACGAGGCCCCCAAGGCGTTCCTCAAAGAGGCCACAGACATTGCCGAGCGTGTGGCCGAGAAGGTGGGCGGCATGCCCGTTGGCATGGTGCCCGAGTACGCGATGGGCATCCCCTCGACAGCCCACATCCTGGGCGGCTGCTGCATCGGCGAGTCCCCCGAGCACGGGGTCATCGATGCGCAGCACCGCGTCTATGGCTATGACGGCCTGTTTGTCTGCGACGGATCGGCCATCAGCGCAAATCCCGGCGTAAACCCTTCGCTCACCATCACGGCCATGACCGAGCGTGCAATGACCTTCATCCCCGAAAAGACAGCTATTTCTTGAGCTTCTTGGCGTCGTCAAAGGCGCCGCCCGTCTTGGTCGGCTCGGGTTCTGGCTCGGGCTCAGGCTCCGGTTCTGGCTCGACCTCTTCTTCGACCTCGAAGTAGCCCAGACGCTCCAGCAGCTGTTCCATCTGCTTGCCCACAGGAACCGGTGCCCCGTGAACAGCGCCGCCCATGGACGGAAGCAGCTCGTGCAGAGCCGATGTGACCTCGCCATGAATGGGGGTCGATGCCACGACCTCCAGCAGCTCTCCGGGGTCTTCGGACACGTGGTACAGCAGCTCGCGACCGGACTTCTGCACGATGACCTTCCACTCACCCAGGCGCGCGGCCTGCTGCTCGGGGCCATAGCGAATCGAGCTGGCGATCTGCGCTTGCGGCTCTCCACGCTTTCCGAACACTTCGGCTAGCGCCACACCATCGGCGGCGATGGGTTCGGCATCGGCCAGCTGCAGCACCGTCGGAGCAATGTCGACCAGCGAGACGGAGCGCTTCACGCGGCGGCCTCGGTACCGGGGCGTCTTGACCATCAGCGGTACGCGCAGCAGCTCGGTGTGCAAGGAGTGACCATGGCGCGTGCCAACAGGCATGGGGCCCACGATCTCGCGCTTCTCGGCCAGCTGCTCTCCGTGATCACTGGTGATGATGACGGTGGCGTTGCTGGGCAAGGCCTCGAGCAGGCGCCCGAGGTGCCGGTCCATGTACCGAATCGAGGAGTCATAGGAGTCGACGTACTCGCCGAACTGCCCCTGCCCGATGGCGGCTGCATCCTCGGCCGGGGCCTCGTGAGGTCCGTGCACATCCATGTAGTGCACCATCAAGAACCACTTGCCGCTCGGCTGAGCTCCCACAAAGCTCAGGGCCTGGTCGGTGATCTGCTGGGCAGAGCGGTACACGGGCCAGTTCAGCGGATCGAGGTGCAGTGCCTGGATGGGATGCAGTCCGACCGGCATCGGGAATGGGCCAATGACCTCGTCATAGACATCGAATCCGCGCGAGAAGCCGTACGACGATGCCAGCCACGGATTGGTCACGATGGCGGTGGTTGCGTAGCCCTTGTCCTTCATGCGCTCGGCCACTGTGGGCACATCGGCACGAATGGTGGTCTTGAGATTCTTGTCCCCATCGTTGACGCCGGCACCGTGGTGGCTCGGGGTCAGACCGGTCATCACTGTGGCGACCGAGGGCAGCGTCCAGCCGGCGGTGGAGCTCGCGTCTTCGTAGACGATGGCGCCCTTGGCCCACTTGTCGAGCAGGGGCGATGTCGGGCGCTCATAGCCATAGGTCCCAAGGTGGTCGGCGCGCAGTGTGTCAATGACGACCACGACCACCGGGCCCTCTCGTCCAGGTTCGGCAACCGGCCAGACGATCTCCGGGATGCCCAGGTCATTCCAGGCCAAGACCCAGCCTGCCGCCGTGCCGACCAGCAGCAGTGGCAAGAACAGCTTTAGGCGGCCCAAGATGCCACCAGTCAAACCGCCGACGACCGCCGCACAGGCGATGACGGCGAAGTCGAGCTTGAGTGCGAACGGCGACATGGGGTCGCCGAGCATGTGCAGATTCAGAGGCAGGGCCACGACGGCCGCGATGAATGCCGTTGCAGACAGTCCCAGCATGGCCGATTCGTTCTTGACCGCCATCGTGAACATGGTCGAGGCGCCGAACACCAGCGGAACTGCCACAAGCAGCCCCATCAGGGCAATGCCGCCGGCCTCTTCGAAGCCCATGCCGACCTTGCCGGAGATCAGCCAGCCGCAACCAAGCGCCATGGCCATAAAGGCCCAGCTGCCGCCTGTGCGACCCATGGCCGCAGCGGTCGCACCACAGATGGCTCCGGTGGCCACATACAGGCCCAGCACCAGCTGACCCATCTGACCCACCGGGATGCCCAGACCTAGAACGACCCCGGCAAAGGCTGCTTCCCAGCCCGCGAAACACAGACCGCCGATGGCCCCCAGCACCAACCCAAACACGGCCCTGGCCGCGAGTGGTGGTTGCTCGATGTCCTCCTCGTCTTCGTCTTCGTACGCGGCCAATTCAATCCCAGGATGTGTCTGCCGGACCCGCTGCTCGTGCCCAGCCTTCGTGAAGCGCGGCAAGAAGCATCGCAGGTGCCGACGGGTCGCGCCACTCGATCGCACGCTTCACCGCAATCGCGCTGAATGTTGCGACCATTGCTGGCAGGCTGCGACGGCCCCGGTGGCGCCGCACGAAGTACCCGGTGTTGTGAAAGCGCCAACGCTCGACCGTTTGCTGGCCACCCACTCGCACGCCTCCCGCTGGGGCAGAGAGGTGATCGAGGGCGGCCTGGGGCTCAAAGCACAGATCCCATCCGCATCGCCGCACTCGGGTGGACAGGTCGGCATCTTCGAGGAACGCGGTGCCCAGGTAGTTTCGATCGAAGCCGCCCGCTGCCAGCAGCGCTTGTCGACGCAGGCACATGTTGCCCCCCGCCAAGGTCTGAACCCGGGCGGGCTCGGTGCCCGACAGGTTCATGACAATGCGACCCCCAAAAGCCAGCCGGTTGGCCGTGCCAGAGCTATTTGGCACCACGACCCGCTCAACGATGCGACCGACACAGCCGCCGATTCGAGGGTCGGCGAATGCGGCCACGTGAGCGGCGATGCAGCCCGCATGCAGACGCACATCGTCATCGAGGTACAGCAGCAAGTCGCCTGTGGTGTGCGCCGCTCCGACGTTTCGCGCGTTGGGCAAGCCAGGGGGCGTGATGGCCATGTGCCGGACGCGGGGATCGGCCAGGGCTTGCACAGCCGCGCGCGTGGACTCAAGTTCGGAGCCCGCAGATTGATCGACCACCAACAGCTCGCCGTCGTCAGGCAGCTGTGCGACCACGTCTGCGATGGAATCGAGCACCGGGTCGGCACGGTTGTAGGTCGGAATGATGACGCTGATCAGGACCCTGATCTCCAGATTGCGGCACTGCGTTTGTATCTTGATATGCCGGATCCATGAACGACTGCCCTTGGCTCCAGAGCTGCGGCGGCTGTGACCTGGGCACCACGGCGCTTGGCGAGCAGCACCAACGCAAGCAACATTTCGTACAGCGCGCTCTGAACCGAGACGCTCTTCCGCCCCTCGTCAACTCACCGCTGTCGGTCGGGCATCGCGCTCGCATCAAGCTCGCCATCGAAGACGACCAAGTGGGCTACCGCGCGGGCGGGTCCCACGACTTGGTGCCGATCGAGCGCTGTGTCGTCGCCCGAGACGAGGTCAATGAGGCCCTGACCGCCCTGCGCTCTTGGCTACCAGGACGCGGCAGTCGCCTCGCCAGTGTCGAGATCCGCAGCGACGGCACCCGAGCCGTCTTCAATTTCCAGCTCAAAGGCAAGGCGATTGGAGCCAAGGCCCGCTCGGCGATGTGGGACCTCGGCGACGTGGCACTGGGCGGCCGAAGGCTCTGTGGCGACCCCACCTTGCAGCTGAACGTGCTGGACTGCGACCTTCGCGCAAGCCCGAACAGCTTCTATCAGGTGAACCTCGAGGCAAATGTCGAGCTGGTGCGCCATGTCCGGGACACCGTGGCGTCGCTGTCGCCGGCACGGGTGCTCGACCTGTACAGCGGCATCGGCAACCTAACCTTCCCCATCGCCGACCTCGGCGTGCCTGTGTTGGCGGTCGAGCGTGAGGGCCAAGCCACCGGTGACTGCCAAGAGCGCATCGGCGAGCGAGACGTGAAGGTGCTGCGCATGCCCGTCGAGCGCATGGACCCCAGCCGTGAGTTCTTCGATGTGGCGGTGCTGGACCCGCCGCGAAAGGGTGCGTCAGGCGTGCTGGCCAAGCTGGTGCTCAATCGTCCACGGGCACTCGTCTACATCAGCTGTCATGCCCCAAGCGCCGCCCGCGACATCAAAGAAGCCACACGTGCCGGCTACTCCATCGCCGACGTCACCTGCTTCGACATGTTCCCGGACACACACCACGTCGAGACCGTGATCGTGCTGCACCGAGCCTAGTAGTCGACCTTGCCGCGGTTCTTCTTGATCTGGCCGCGCTTCTTCTTGCTGTCCATGCGCCGCTTTCGCGCATTTCGACTGGGCTTTGTCGGCCGGCGCTTCTTGGGAGGCTTGAGGGCCGCCAGCACCAGCGCGGCCAGCCGCTCGCGAGCCACTTCGATGTTGCGGTGCCGACTGCGGTTGTTCTGTGAGACCAGAATCAGCTCGCCGTCGTCGGTGACCCGACCGGGGTTCTTGTTGCGAATGCGGTCCTTGACCGAGAAGTGAAGAACCGCACAACTCCGCAGCGCAAAACGCAGGCGAACGCGCGTATCGGCGGTGTTGACGTGCTGACCGCCCGGCCCTCCACTGCGGCTGAACTCATAGGACAGATCCGCAGCCGGAATGACAATGCGCTCATTGATGGTGAGTGGTTCGTTCATGACTGGCTCATTGTGGCAGTAATGCCAGTCAGCCCGCTGTCATCGACAGTTTTTGTCTACGGCATGCCCAGGAACATCCAGCCGACGGCGTCACCCGACCCGGAAAGGGCCTGCGACGCGACCGCCACCACGAGGCGGTTGTGGTCTACGTGCAGGCTCGTGAACATCGGTTCCTGGGCGTCCGACGGATGCTCATGGGCCACAATCGCGGGCACCATTGGGTCGAGAGGGTCGCCAAAGCCGAGCAGAACGTCATTGAGCCCATCGCCGTCGACGTCCGCGGTCACGGCTGCGATGTACAGCACCCCCTCATGAAACGCCGCATCGGCATCGAGCACCGCAGCTCCGAAGTCGTGGTGGAAGCTGACGTTGTCATCCACAACCGTGACCCCTCCCGCTCCCTCGGACCAGATCACCCAGCCGCCGTGGGCCCGGACCTCATCCACACCTTGTGCCGAGAAGCTTGGCCCTGCCGGATCGACCTCGATGCTCTGGGCGAATGCGTCCAGCAGATAGGCCTGGGGCACATCGTCGGCGACCGCGTTCAGTCGAACGCCATCTGCAGTGTCCAACCAGCACGATGAGCCCGAGAAGCCGGGACCTTGGGCCGTGCCCTCGCCGATCAAATCCATCGAAGCGCTATCGGCGTTCAAGAAATGCACGGCCTGTGCCGAACAGCTCGCCGCCCACAGTCCGCCGCTGTCATCGAGGGACAAGTCCATGTCTGCATCGCGGGCGTCCGTGAGTGCGTTGGTGTAGACCGTGCTGGTGCCGCTGCCGGGGGTCGCTCGCTTGACCAACAGCCAGTCTTTGCCGCCACGCAGGTAGCTGTAGCCAACAAAGTAGCCCGCGCCGTCGGCGATCAGATCGATACCATCGCCCATGGGGCCGCCATTCACGTTCTGGAAGAAGGGGTCATTGCTCACCTGAGCCATGTGGCCGGCATCGAGCTCGAAGTGCAGCACCGCGCCTACCCCTTCATCGTCCGGGTCGGACGGAGTGGTGTCCCCGTCGGGGCTGGTCATGCGGTCCGCGGCGACGGCAAGCAGGTAGTTGCCGGCGTTCACGGTGACCACGGGCTGCCGCGGAACCTCATATCCGTAGCCGCCGAACGCGAACGCGGAGCCATCGATCTGGCCATCGCAGTCGGTGTCGGCACCGTCGCCAACGACCTCGAGCGCACCCGGATGAACCGACGCATCGACATCATTGCAATCACCGGAGAGTAGTTGTGCGTGCCATGGCAGCGCACTTAGGCCCGCATAGGTGCCGGCGTAGGCAGAGGGAATCCAGCCATCCTCGTCGGCATCGAAGTCGTCGAAGCCGTCGCAGTTGCTGTCAATTCCGTCGTACCAGTAGTCGACAGCACCTGGATTGATTGCGGCTTCAAGGTCGTCGCAGTCGTCTGCGGAGCAGGACAATTCGTAGCCATACTTCAGGTTATACGCCGCACACTGATTCGTGTTCTCGACCTCAACAAACCCGTCCGCATCGCGGTCGAAGTCGTTGTTGCCAGCACAGTCCTGGTCGATGCCGTCGTACCACTGGTCGGGGGTGGCGCTCGCTGGGTGCACATTCGGCTTTGAATCGTCGCAGTCCCCAGTTGCAAGCCCGGTGAACCATGGTTCGTCCGAGAAGGTCAGGTAGGCCGCGTAGTGCTGCGTTGGGACATAGCCATCTCCGTCGGCGTCAAAGTCATCGTCTCCGGCACAGTCCGAATCGATGCCGTCGTAGTGGCTGTCGACGCGCTGCGGATTGACCGCGTCATCCCGGTCGTCGCAATCGACGCTGAGGGGGTCGGTGGGCAGGTTCTGGGGCCAATCTTTGGCGAAGCCCTCGCTCACCCAGTTGTCGAAAGCGATGCCAGGAAAGCCGTCTCCGTCGAAGTCGATCACATCGTGTTCGGTGCCGACTCCGTTGTAACTGCAGTCGTTGTCCAGGCCGTCGTACCAGAGTGACGGGTCGTCGCGTTCATCGAAGCCGGGGCTCTCATCGGCGCCGCGTAAGCCGACGTCATCGTTGCAATCGACCGGGCCGGGAGCGCTGCACACGCCAAAGGTCGCCCCATCGCCGTCCTGATCGAGGCAGTCGATCTCACAGTGGTACTGGTTCACACCGACGTAGTTTCCCGGCCGATCGCAGTCGTCGGAAACACAGGAACAAAGGAAAAGAATCGACACCAACACGGGGACAGTGCGGAGCATGGCAACCTCTCTGCCTGCCAAACACCGATTCAGCCGCCGCGTGTCACTCGAAACGGCCAGGCCATCTCGCCCTCGGCACCGATGCGCTTGGGAGGCTCGACTGCGTAGTGGTAGGTCCCGAAGACCGTGTCCCAGACCGACAGCACCTTGCCCAGGTTTCGCAGCTCGCCACCCTCGGTGTAGGTGTGGTGATGCCGATGCAGCTCGGCGGTGTTGAAGATGCGGTTGAGTGGGCCGACCCGAATCTCGACGTTCGCGTGCTCTAGAAGGCCCGTTGACGCATTCAGCACGACAATCAGTGCACAGACGAAAGCAGGCACGCCCATGATGACCAGCGGCAGGAAATAGAGCAGAAAGCCAATCTGTGCATCGATGGGGTGGAAGCGCCCCGAGTTGCCCCACCACACGCGCTTGCTGGCGTGATGCACGACGTGCAGCCGCCACAGCGGGTCGGTCGTGTGGCAGCCAACATGGAAGCAGTAGTAGCTCAACTCGCACATCAACAGGCCCAGGACCATCTGGACCAGCGACGGCCAGTGGGTCGGCCAGGGCGTGTCGAGGGCGGGCAACAGCAATCGCCATGTCCACTCACCGACCACCACCAGGACCGGCAGCACGCCCAGGGTCAGCGCCAGATCGGACACGGTCTCGTCGTCGGCGCTCGCCCAGTCTTCATAGGCGGGAGCGAACCACTCCCAGATCGCCACAATGGTCGTGCAGGAGCCAGAGACCACTCCGGCCAACAACGCCAAGCTCATGGTGTCGAGCCCTTGGCCCAACAACCAGGTGATGCCGACCGCATAGGTGATCAGCAGCGGGTAGCCGACCCGCGCCAGCATCAGCGCCCTGAAAGGGTCACTAGCGTTCCCATTCAGCCCCCTGATTTCTCATATTGCGGCACCGCTGCCTGCCAGCCGAACGACTCCGGCACCGAATCAGCGATTTGTACATGGCATTGTTTCCTTCGCTTGCGTGGAATCGCTGATTCGGGGCCGGAGTCCTTCGGGGCAGCGGATGCCTGCTACATCCGCTCGAGTTTGTCGATGCGGCTGCGCAGCTTGTGGTTCTCTTCGGCGAGAGACTCGAGGCGGCCGCGCATCGTGGCCAACCCGGCCTCGGTGGTGCGCCCCTTGCGAATCTTGCGCAGGGACTCGAAGGCGCCACGGCGAATGCGTCCGTCTGGGTCGGAACGGTGAACCTGAGTGAGCACGGCGCTGGCGCGGCTATCGCGGACGCGCCCTAGGGCGGCGACCGACGCCAACCGAGGGCGGAAACCGGGCTCGCGAACCATCTCGCACAGGCGCTCGACCACGGCGGTCCGGGTGGACTCGACCTTGTCGCCCAACACCGACAGGGCTGCGGCCGCCGCTGCCCGCAAGCGGGGCGGATGAGAGGTCTTCGACCGCTCGAGCAAGATGGGAAGTGCCGCCGGATCTTCGGTGGCAGCCAATCCCGTCAACGCGCGCTGCTGGACCAGGCTGCCCCAGCCCTGCACATCGAGATTGGCACTCAGTGCCTCGACCGCGCGGGGGTCACGGGTCTTGCCGAGTGAGGTGAGCAATGAGCCCCACAGTTGCCAAGTGGCCGGCTCGTCGCCGTTGAGCTGTTCGAGCAGGCGGGTGGCCACGACTTCTTCTCGGAACTGACCGAGTCCCTCGACGATGCCGCGGACTGTGCGCGGATCGGGCTCGGCACTCAGAGCCGCCAACAATGCGTCGCGGGAGTCATCGCCACCGCGGCTTCCGAGAGCGCGAGCGATGGTCGAGCGGACGCCATGCCACGGATGCTCACGCAGGGCGTGCACGACGGCATCGAAGCCACTGGCACTGCCCTTTTCGAGCAGTCCCCGGGCGGCGCGCACGGCGACCACGGGACAGGCGTCACCGAGCAACTGTTCGAGCCAGGGACCGGGTCCCGACAGCTTGATGGTGCCCAGCACGCGGAAGGCCGGATCGACGCGGACCGTCGCGATGTCGCCGTCGACGGGAATGGCCCATGACCGCTCGCGCTCTTGCACGGGCAGGTCCACGATGCGCTCGCTTCCATCTTCGCTGACCAGCACAAGGCGCAGGGTGAAGTGGAAGACGTCGGCGGTCTCGTTGCCGGTCTGGGTCTGCTTGACCGTGGCGACCACGAGGCCGGGCTCTTCGGACAGGTTGACCTCGAGGGCCGGATGTCCGGCACCGAAGATCCACTGGTCGAAGAAGCGGTCCAAGTTGGCGCCGGTGGCGTCCTCGAGGGCGCGCTGGAAGTGCCGGCTGTGCACGGTGGAGTGGGCATGGCGGGTCAGGTAGTGGTTGACTCCCGCCCAGAACGGCCCCTCGCCCAGCTCGAAGCGCAGGGTAGAGAGGACGGTGGCGCCCTTTTCGTACAGGTGCCGGTCGAAGACGTCGATCGGCTCGCGGAACTGGTAGCTGACGATGGGCCGGCGGTAGCGGCCGCTGTCCTCGCCCAGGTAGCTCTGGCCGAGCTCCCAGCGGTACCATGTCGCGTCCTCTTCGGGGCGATCAGCCTGCCACCAGACGCTCTCCATGAAGGTGGCCCAGCTCTCGTTCAGCCAAGCCTGTGACCAGTCCTGGCAGGTGACCAAGTCGCCGAACCATTGGTGGGCCAGCTCATGGGCGACAAGACCATCGGGGTCCCACTCGAGCACGGCTTTGGTGTCGACCAACAGCAAGTCGGTCATGGTCGTGCAGGCCACGTTCTCCATGCCGCCGAAGATGAAGTCGTGCACGACAACCTGATCGTAGCGAGGCCATGGGTAGTGAATGCCCGTCTTGCGAGCGAACTCCTCGATCATGAGCGGGGTCTTGCCCATGGCCCGCACCGCGTGCTCTTCCTGGCCGACAGGAACGAGGTAGCGGATGGGCACGGGGCCGCCGGTGCCTTCGATGACGCTGAGACGCGCCGCGACTGCGGTGAACAGGTAGGCAGGCATGGCCTCGCGCTGCTCGTAGCGGGCCCAGGAGCGACCGTTGCGCACGCCGCTGTCAGACAGCGAGCCGTTCGACAAAAGCGTGTAGCCCTCGGGGGCGTCGAGCTCGATGGACCAGGTGTGCTTGATGCCCGGGTGGTCGTGGCACGGGAACACAAAGTGGCCGTCCTCGTCCTGGCACTGGGTCCACGCCATGTGCTGGCGGTTCGGCTCGAACTGGGTCGGTCCGGTGAAGTACATGCCCCGTCGCGGGCTGTCGCCGGTCCACTGCACGACCAACGTGGTCGGCTCGGTGACGCCGCGGACCTTGAGGCGGCCATCGCCGTGGGTCCAGTCGAGTGCGTTTCCGTCTGCGTCGGTGACGCTGTCGACGACAACTTCATCGAAATCGAAGGTCGCGCTGCCCGTCGAGATGGGCAGCGGCATCACCGCGATGCGTGCAGTGCCCTTGAAGGTGGCGTCCGCCGGCTCGATCGACAGCGACACGTGCATGTGCTGGATGCGGATGGAGCGGGACGGGGCGTAGTTCGGCTCGATTCCCGGTTCGGGAAAGGGGTCGGCCGCACCGTCAAGGCGGAATTCAGCGAGGAGCGAGAGCTCGTGTCGACAGGCAATGCAGGCCATTGGGACTCCGAGAGCAGGAAAGAGCTGCGCTGGATAACACGCGCTGATGACCACGCAGAATGAGTTCGCGACCGCCTTACAGCACCACCAAACCGGGGCCCTCGACCAGGCCGAAGCGGGGTACCGATCCGTGCTCGCCGCATCGCCCGATCACGCAGGTGCGCTGCACTATCTGGGGCTATTGGCCTATCAGCGTGGCATGCCCGACGAGGCCGCATCGCTGCTGCATCGCTCCCTCGAGATTTCTCCAGATGACGCCGAGACCCACGAGCACTTCGGCTTGGTTCTGGTCGCCCTGGGAGATCCCGAGGCCGCCGAAGAGCACTTGCGACAGGCGCTGCGTTTGGACCCAAATGCCATGGGTGCGCCACAGAATCTCACGCTCGTTCTGATGGAGCAGGCGCGCTGGTTCGAGGCCCGCGAGCTCGCCCAGCAAGTGCTTGCAGCCAGTCCAGACGATCCAGGCGCGCTCAACAACCTTGGGCTCTGCCAACTTCACACCGGCCTGCGAACCGCCGCGGCCGCGACATTCCGCCACGCACTCGAGCTGCATCCGGGTCTCATCGAGGGCTACGCCGGCCTCGCCGAGGCCGAGGTGCTCAAGCCCTCCGATCCGCTGCTTCTGCAGCTCGACATGCTGGCTCTGGCCGAGATGCCCGCGCACATGCGCACGCTCTGCCACTTCACCCTGGGCCGCATGCACCGCGATGCCGGCAACCACGAACGAAGCTTCGAGCACTACACATCCGGCAATCAGCTGCGCGCCGAGGCGATCGAGCCGTTTGACATTGGCGCCCATATTCAGCAGGTCGACGCCATGATTTCGGCGTTCGACGCGTCCTTCTTCGCGACCAAGCCGCCGGCGGTCGAGACGGACTTGCCCGTGTTTGTCGTCGGCATGCCGCGCTCGGGAACCACCCTGGTCGAGCAGATCATGTGCGCGCATCCCGATGTCCACGGAGCCCAGGAGCTGCCCTGGATCGGCGCCATCGCCGATGAGCTGATGCGAACCGATGCCGACCCCGACACCACCGACGCCCTGGCCCATCAATACCTCGATGCATTGTCAGCCCTGGCTCCCGAAGCCTCGCGTGTCGTCGACAAGATGCCTCACAACTACGCTGCGCTGTGGGCCATCAGCATCCTCTTCAAAGGGGCCACGGTACTGCATGTGCGGCGAGATCCGCGGGACATCGCCCTGTCCTGCTATGCCCAGAACTTCCGCCAACCTCACCCGTGGAAGCATGACCTGACCGTGCTTGGACAGTACATCCGCCAGTACCAGCGCCTGATGGACCACTGGATGGCTGTAGCGCCCGTGCGCATCGTGGATGTGGTCTACGAAGACTTGGTCCGGGAACCCGAGCAGGGCGCGCGCATGCTGATCGAGGCCATCGGTCTGCCTTGGGATGATGCGGTGTCGGCCTGGCACACTCAGCAGCGTCCGGTGCGGACCCCGAGTGCCCTGGATGTCACCCGCCCGGCCTCCACCTCATCGATCGATCGCTGGAAGGACTACGAACCCTGGCTGGGGCCACTGTTCAAAGCGCTCATCGGGTAGGCTGGCGCTCCCCTAGCCTCGCCGGAGCCGCCCGCATGAATCAGTTTGAAGAGGGCATCACCCTCGACCGCTTTCTCATGGACACCCTGCAGGACAATCCCGGGGCCACGGGCACCTTCGTCAATCTGATGCAGAGCATCGCTCTGGCCGGCAAGATGATCTCGGCCCGAGTCAATCGCGCCGGACTCGCTGGAATGTTCGGTGGCACCGGTGAAATCAACGTGCAGGGCGAGTTCGTTCAGAAGCTCGACGTCTATGCCGACGACACCTTCCAAAAGGCACTCGAGCACCGCGGCCACACCGCCATGATCGTCAGCGAGGAGCAGGGCGGCGTCGTCAACGTGCCTCCACAGTGGCACTCGGGCCGCTACGTCATCACCGTCGACCCCCTCGACGGCAGCTCGAACATCGACGTCAACGCAGCCATCGGCACCATCTTTGGCGTGTTTCGGCGCAAGTCACCCGAGGGAACGCAGGCCACTGCCGCCGACGCTCTGCGCCCTGGCAGTGAGCTGGTGGCTGCGGGCTACATCGTCTACGGAGCCGGCACCGTATTGGTCATCGGGACCGATCACGGTGTGCACGGCTTTCAGCTCGATCCGGTGGTGGGCGAGTTCTTCCTCACCCATCCAAACATCCGCGTGAAAGAGCGCGGAGCCATCTACAGCTGCAACACCGCCTATTGGCCCAAGTTTCGGCCCGGGGTGCACAGCGCGATTCATGCCTGGCAGCAGGCCGGCTACACCTCTCGCTACATCGGCAGCTTGGTGGCCGACTTCCACCGCAACATGATCAAGGGAGGAGGCGTGTTCCTGTACCCAGCGACCGCCAAGAATCCAGACGGCAAGCTGCGGCTGCTGTACGAGGCTGCTCCCCTCGCCTTCCTGATCGAGAAGGCCGGCGGAGCCGCGACCGACGGACGGCAGCGCATTCTGGACATTGTGCCCACCGAACTGCACCAGCGGACCGCGTTGGTCATCGGCAGCAAGGCCGAGGTCGAAGAGGCCACGGCCCTGATGAGCGCTGACCCGCCGTTCTAGAGCGGCACCTGCCGAAACTCCGCGTTCGTTGTGGCGCATGGGCTCAGGAAGTGAGAAGGTG
>CAYYHT010000069.1:0-16732 GCA_964471355.1 uncultured Enterobacteriaceae bacterium | reverse complement strand
ATGCCCGCCGCATTCGCTCGGGAATTCATCAAGCGCGCCTACCAAGACGACGCGCTCGTCGACGCAACGTGGGTGGTACGCGGAGAGACCATCGACTTGTCCCGCATCAAGTGCCCGGTTCTGGTCATCGCCTGCGAGCGGGACTTCATCTGCCCCGTTCCGGCCGCCCTGCCTCTAGCCGACGCCGTCGGCAGCTCTTCGATCCGCACCGAAGTGCTGCCCATCGGTCACATCGGCGTGGTCGTCGGTTCATTCGGACCCAAGGTCTTCTATCCCATGCTCGACGGCTGGTTCACGGAAGTGCAGTCGTGAACGCAACCTCGAGCTGGCTCGCCACGTGGGCTCGGTTTCGGCCGGATGCCGAGGCGCTCTATGACGTCGGCACCGGCCGCCGCTGGACCTACGCACAGCTCCTTGAGGACAGCCGTCGCTGGGCAGCCCATCTGCAAGGGCTCGGTGTCGGCTCCGGCGACCGTGTGGCGGTGCTTGCACACAATCGCGGTGAGACCCTCGCGCTGCTGTTTGCCGTCGCGGACCTGGGCGCCATCCTCTTTCCGATGAACTGGCGCCTGTCCGTCGCCGAGCTTGAATGGCAGCTGCAAGACGCCGACGTGTCGGTGCTCTTCGCGGACGCCACCCATGCATCGACCCTCGCCGACGCCCTGGCTCTGTCCCTTCCCACGGGAACGCAAGCGCTGGAATCCGCTCCGGGCAGTCAGCTCGATGACCCGTGGGTGCTGATGTACACCAGCGGCACCAGCGGCCGGCCCAAGGGGGCGCTGTTGAGTCACCGCCAGCTCCACTGGAATGCGGTCAACACCACGCTGGCCTGCCACCTGACCGCAGACGACAGCACGCTGACCTTTGCCCCGCTGTTTCACACAGGCGGCCTGAACTGCCTCACCTCCCCGCTGCTTCACCGCGGCGGACGGGTGGTGTTGGTGCCCCGACTCGACATCGGTCAGGCGCTTGAGCTGATTGCCACCGAGCGCATCACGCTGCTGATGGGCGTTCCCACCATCTACCAGATGCTCGCGGACCACCCCGACTTCTCTCGCTGTGACCTGTCGTCCGTGCGCGACGCCCTGTGTGGCGGCGCACCCCTGCCGATGCCCCTGCTGCAGCGCTACCAATCCCGCAGCATCCCACTGCGACAGGGTTTCGGACTCACTGAGGTCGGCCCCAACTGCTTCTCGTTGCCGCCTGGCGACACCGTGCGCAAGTCCGGCTCCGTCGGCCTGCCCATCCACCACATCGCCGCCAAGCTGGTGCGGCCGGATGGTTCTGAGTGCGCCGACGATGAGCCCGGTGAGCTTCTGCTGTCCGGACCCGTGGTCTTCGCCGGCTACTGGCGCAATGCCGAGGCAACCCACGCGGCCCTGACCGACGGCTGGTTCCATACGGGCGACGTGCTCTCTCGGGATTCCGACGGCTACTTCAGCGTGCGCGGTCGCCTCAAAGAGATGTACATCTCGGGCGGCGAGAACGTGTACCCAGCCGAGATCGAGGCCGCCATCGCGGAGTGCCCCGGCGTCGCTCTGGCCGCGGTCATCGCCGCTCCGGACGAGCGCTGGGGCGAGGTCGGCCACGCGTTTATCGAGCCACAGCCCGGGGTTGCACTCACCTCCGCCGCCATCGCCGCACACCTCGGCGACCGACTCGCCCGCTTCAAGCAGCCCAAGCGCATCGAGGTGGTCAACGAGCTGCCGCGCACTGGCTCCGGAAAAATCGACAAACAGAAGCTGCGCACGCAGCCCTAGCGCTTCCACCGCATTCCCGTAGCGGCGGTTCCAGACCGTCGAAGGAGTCCTCATGACCCGAACCCTGTCCCTCGCGTTGACCCTGATCGCCGTGACCGCCTGCGTGCCTGACGACGTCGACTGGCAGACCACGGACGACGACAGCGCCACCACCCCAGAGGACGACTCCACCGTGCCCGACGACGGTGCGACCGCTGCCGACCCCGCCCTCGTGGGCTCGTGGTCATCGACCGGCAACAACATCTCGTCGCTGCTCTCTGGCGACCCCTTCCACATCGTGTTGGTGTCTGCGGACTTCCACGCGGATGGCACCTACGACGTGTACAGCCAGGACGCAGACGGCCAAGGTGCGGACTTCTCGGGCACCTACGGCGTCGTTCTCTCCACCACGCCGCACACCATCGTGCTGCAACAGACGGCCCCCTACGCTGCGACAAGCGAAGGCATTTACCAGGTCGACTCGGCGCAGCTGCAATACGAAATCGTGCAGACGCTCCCGGACTACGGATTTACGCCTCCGACAGCCTTCGGCACCACCGACGGTCCAGGCGTCAGTCCCGGTACAAACGTCCAGCTATTCGAGCGCCAGTAGATGCTCGCTCTGCTGATCACAGCCGCGCTTGCTGGCACCCCCACCGAGGTCGTTCAGCCCGAACGCGTGACCGAGCCCGGCGGACTCACATTCCTCGGATATGTGCAGTCCCGCGTCACCTTGACCAGCATCGAGACGACCAGCCCATTCCTCGATGGACAGGTCATCGGCAAGCTCGGCGGCCTCAACGGAACCAAGGCCAGCAACGAGCACACCGCATCGCTGACCGAGTTCCGCACCAACGGCCTGTTCACCTATGCTCCGGTTGCCCTCAACGGCCGCGCAGAGCTGACCGCTGGATTCGAAATCGACTACGGGTTCGGCGACCAGAGCTACGCCACTGGCGGAAACACGGGTGGGGGCTTCGGCGCTGACCAAGTGAACCTTCAGACCCGACGATTGCACGCGACCTTTCGCCCCCGTCTCGACGGTGGTCACAGTGTCGCGATCGTGGTCGGCCTGCAGTTTGTCGGCGACTCGGTCTATGAGCCGGGCACCTCGCGACCCGACGACCTGTTTCGAACGGGCGGCGGCCTGAAGTTCTTTGGCTCTGAAGCCGCAGGAATCTCGGCCTATGGCCGGCTTGCAGACGGCTGGGGCGAGCGAATTCGCTGGCGTGCGGGTTGGTACACCCTGTATGAGCAGGGCGCCTCGATCAACGATGACGTCGGGCTGTTCATGGCCGATGGCCAGTGGACGCCCGAGTACGGATTCCGCCTGGGAGCCCACGCTTGGTATCTGCGAGACCGCGCCGGTGGCACCGCTGGGCTGGGCTTGGGCTCCGGCGCCACCAGCCCTCTGTCCGAGCTGCAGGGAGGGCCACGGCTCGACTTCCGCGACGACCCACTCGGCGCAGCACCCGAGGTCAATGCCGACTTGTTCTGGTTGATGGTGGACGGCGGGTACAACCACGCGTTGGACCACGGCCCCGTGGGAGTCAATGCCGCGGTCGCGGCGAATCTGGGCGGCTTCTACGTGACGGGTCTGCCAGACGACACCGGAATCGGCTGGCTTGCGAACGCTGAGGGGCGCTACCGCTGGGCCGCCGGCGACGGCAGTGTGGCTCGCGCCGAGCTTCTGTACACCACCAACGACGACCCCGGCATTGCGGGCTACGGCGGCGTGATCACAGGAAACAGCTACGGCGTGGTCGGCGCTTCTTGGGCAACACAGGGGACCTACCTCCTGTTTCCCGACATGGGTGCCATCAATCGACAGGTGGCGGTCGTGTCCGACGTCAGCAATGGCGGCCAAGGACTGGTCGCACTCTCCAGCTCATTCGGCTGGGACATCGTACCGAATCGAAGCGGTGTCACGCTGGGCATGGCCCACGCACGCTCAGGCACATCGGACGTGCTGGGCACCGAACTCAACGCCCGGCTGCGCCTTCGCCCCCTCCCCTTGCTCGACGTCGGCCTTGCCGGCGCCGCCGTTCTCGCATCCGACCAGCAAGCCCTTCCATGGACAGCGGTCGCAACCCTCGACTGTGTGGTGTTCTAGATGTTCCCCGCATTCCTTGCTGCAGCCATGGCCTGCATGCCCAAATACGCCAACCTAGACCCCATCGGTCCCGAGCAGCTGTGGACTCCCCACGCGGTCGAGATGGTGATGGTCGACGGAATCGAGGTCGCCACGATCGACACTGGCGCCCGCGCTGGCAGCGATGAGCCGCCCCTGCTGCTCATCCACGGACTGTCGTCGTACATGGGCTTCTGGGAGTACCAGATCCCCCATTTTGCCCAGAGCCGACGCGTCATCGCTCTGGACCTGCCCGGCTACGGCAGTTCGTCCCGCCCCGACGCCCCGTGCACGCCACCTTGGTACGCCGACGTGGTCGCGTCCGTGCTCGACGCAAAGGGCATCGCCAGTGCCGATGTCATGGGTCACTCCATGGGCGGACAGGTGGCCCTCACGCTCGCCCTCGACCATCCGAGCCGAGTGAACCGGTTGGTGCTGTCTGCACCAGCGGGCTTCGAGCGCTTCGACGCGGGAGCGAGCGCGTTCATGAAGGAATGGTGGACCGAGGATCGCGCCCTGCGGACCAGCGAACAGGAGCTCCGCATGGTGTTCACCACCGCCGTGTTCAACAAGCCCGATGCCGGCGTTGAGCGCCTGCTCGAGGAGCGGGTCCGCATGTCGAACACCGAGTCGTTCCGCGGCACCAGCGTCGCCGTCGCTCGCAGCGTCCACGGCATGCTCGACCACCCCGTCGCAGACCGCTTGCCCGAGATCGACCAGCCCACACTGATTGTGTTTGGCACCGAGGACCGCATGATTCCCAATCCCGCCTTCACCGGCGGCCGCACCCGAGCGATTGCAGAGTCTGGACAGCGAGCTATGCCGAGTGCACAGCTGGTCATGCTCCCCGGCGCCGGCCACACGGTCCACCACGACGATGCGGCTGGATTCAACACCGCCGTCGATCAATTCCTCGCCCCCATCAACTGGAGCTCCAATTGATCTGGCACCTCGTCGCCGCCCTCGCCCAGGCCACCACAGGCTTCAATCCGAGCACGCCCGCCGCGCGTCTGACCGACACCGAGACGTGGGACTTGTCGGGCGAGGTCAAGATTTGGAGCGCCATCGAGCGCCTCGAAGACACCGATCGCACGCTGTTTGAGTCCGAAGACTTCAACACATTGACCGAGTGGCCGGCCAACAACGCATTCTCGCCCTGGGTTCGAGAGAGCTTTGGCAGCGCGCGTCCTGCAAGCTGGAACGCCCTGCTGCACATGGGTCCGGCCGAAGAGGTCGCCGTCGGCACCCCCATTCTGTTCATTCCCGGTGCTGGGGACAATGCCAGCCGCGGCTTTGTCACGATGGCCACGCGCATGGATCGCGGTTGGAGGCCCGTCTACGCCCTCACCTTTGCGCACCCACATGGGGACATGTTTCAGCACGCTGAACAGATCGCCAACGCCATCGCCCGCATCAAGGCGCGCACTGGTGCTGCGCAGGTGGACCTTGTGGCCCACAGCAAGGGCGGCGTCGAAGCGGCCATCTACCTGGCCAATGCTGCCGGAAGCAACTGGGACAACTCAGCCTATGAGTCCGTCGGCACGACCTACCGGGGCGATGTGCGCCGAGCGGTCTTCATCGCAGCCCCGCTCGACGGCATTGACACGGCCTACCGATGGCCGGCCAGCAACCTCGCCTCGCTGGACGCCGAGACCGCCATGGCCCCGACCTCGTGGGACGCCTACTACCCGTGGGGTACCGCGAATCTGCTGGTCGTCGATGACCTGTCGAACCAGGACTTCCTGACCGGTGACGTTGACCTGTTCCCCGGACACCGCCAGCTGTTGCGGCGACAGGACCACCCGCTGCCGGGCTCGATGCCATGGCTAGGCAGCTACGCCGCGCAGCCCGACTGGTACACGACCTACGAGGGCGGTGTCGGGTTCACCAGTACCAGCCAGGGAATCGACGCGGCCATCGCCGACGGGGGCAATCTGCTGGACAAGCTCGAGGCACAGGGCATTGACCCGGACATCGAAATCTACCTGCTGGCAGGCGACAACCCCATGATGCCCAGCGCGGCCGGCGACTTTGCGGCCGAGACCTATGGCGAGGCCTACGCCGACATGGTCGGGGCCACCAGCACGGCCTGGGCCGACCTGATCAGCAATGCAGCCGGAGACGGACTGGACGATTCGGGAATCACCACCGAAGAGATTCAAGGCCTGGCGGCGGGCAAGCTCATTCTCGGAGACATCACAGGCCCCAGCGACGGCCTCGTCTTCACCACCAGCTCAACCTACGGTGATGCGCTGACCGCCCGTGGTGCCACCGTGAAGGAGACCAAAGTGGTCAGCCTGTCTCACATGGACCTGCTCTATGCCAGCCCCATCACTGGGCAGCTGTTGGTCGACGCCGCCGATGAGGCGCCCGAGAATGCCTACATGCGTCCATATGGAGAGCGCTACATCGAGGCGGACACGCTTGGCTGGGTCGAGACCGTGCTGGCTGACCCCGAGAGCCCTGACCCATCCGACGACGACGAGCCGGGCGATGACCCGGCGGACCCCGATGATGACTTCGGCGGGGACGTCGGGCTTCAGCAGGGCTGTGAGGGCTGCAGCAGCAGCGGCGGCAGCGGAGCCGCATTCCCCATCATTTTGGGCCTGTTGGCTCTTCGACGAAAGCGAGACTGAACCATGCACATCAACGAATCACGGGCCCTCATCACCGGAGGCGCCCGAGGAATGGGGTACGCCTTCACCCAGCATCTTGCCACAGCGGGCGCGGCGGTGGCCTTCTGCGACATCGACCCCGACGCCGTGGCAAAGGCCAGCGACGAGCTCGGCGTGCCGGGCTTCACGGCCGATGTGTCCGATGAGGAGCAGGTTGCGAGACTGTTCGACCAAGCCGCAGACAGCCTCGGCGGCATCAATGTGCTGGTCAACAACGCCGGAATCATCCGCGACGGTCTGTTCATCAAGGTGGATCGCGAGAGCGGAGAGGTCACCCCTCTGAGCACACGCAAGTGGCAGCAGGTCATCGATGTGAACCTGACCGGCCCATTCCTGTGCATGCGCGCGTTCGCCGAGCGCTGCGTAAGGGACGGCATTCGACCTGCCGTGGCCATCAACATGAGCTCCATCAGCCGTGCAGGCAACAAGGGACAGACCAACTACAGCGCCGCAAAGGCCGGACTGGTATCGATGACGACCGTCTGGGCCAAGGAGCTCGGGCGACATGGAATCCGCGTGGGGGCGATTGCGCCGGGCTTCATTCGCACGCCAATGGTCGAGAGCATGCCCGCTGCAGTGCTTGAGAAGGTCGTGGCACCGGTTCCTCTAAGGCGCTTGGGCGAGCCTGAGGAAATCTGGCAAACGGTGAAATACCTGATTGAATGCGAGTACTTCACGGGTCGGGTCATTGAAGTCGACGGCGGCCTGCGGCTCTAGCACTGCTGCAAAGGGATGCCACGCCACTGTTCAACCGGTTGCTTTAGATGCGCTTGACCTGCACACTGTACCCACCACCTATGGCGAAAAGCTCACCGATTTTGGGGACTTTCATCGATCGCGCGCCAGGCAAGATGTACGCGCTCGGCCCGGGAGGCGTCATTGTGGCCGTCACCAAGACGTGGCTGCGCCACCTTGGCTACCGCAGAGAAGACGTCATCGGGCGACTGTCGACGGAGTTCCTGAATGCCGAGAGCCGGCAGCGCGTGCAGAAGCTGTACATGCCTTTGCTGCTAAGGACAGGAGTCGTCGAGGATGTATCGCTGACCTTCGTGCGCAAGAACGGCACCGAAGTGGACGTTTTGCTGTCCGCTACCAGCGCGCTCGACCGGCATGGCGAACTGCTCGAGGCGGTGGCGCTGCTCAAGAACCTGACGGACCAACGCCGTGCCGAACATGCGCTGTTCGAGAACGAGCGGCGCCTTCGCAAGCTGACCGACAGCATCCCCACCCTCATCAGCTACGTGGACCGAGACCTGGTCTATCGCTTTGTCAATGCGACCTATGAGCGCATGCTCAAGCGCCCACGCGACACCATCGTGGGGCAGTCCGTCGAATCGATCATCGGCTCGAAGCAGTTCGCCGTCTCAAAGCGTCACTATGCAAAGGTCTTTGCTGGCCAGACCGCACGGATGGAATGGGATGCGGTCTTCAACCAGCAGCACTACCACCTCGTCTCCAACCTGACCCCAGACACAGACGAGTCCGGCGTCGTGCAAGGCATCTTTATCTTTGCCCGCGACATCACCCAGGCCCCACTGTCACTGACCGCTGAGGACGCCCTCGATGACCGTGTCCTGCGCGCACAGAAGCTCGAGAGCCTGGGCGTACTTGCCGGCGGCATTGCCCACGACTTCAACAACCTGCTCACCGGCATTCTCACCAACGCGGCTGTGCTCGAGACAAAGGCGGGCCTGGCCGGGGATGACCTGGTTGCCCTCGGTGACATCCGACAGGCAGCCCAACGCGCCGCAGAGCTCACCAACCAATTGTTGGCCTACGCCGGCCAGCGCAAGGTCGTGGCGCGCGCAACCGACTTGCGTGCCGTGGTGCGAGATACGGCCCATCTGGTGCGAGCCGGCGTGTCCAAGCGCATCTCGCTGCGCCTGTCTCGCGGTGACGCCCCCGTTGTAATGGGCGATGCGACGCAGCTTGGACAGATTGTGATGAACCTCATGACCAACGCCGCGGACGCGATTGGAGGCGACGACGGTGAGGTCCGGCTGCATGTGGACTTCGCAGACATCGACGAGACGGGCGTCCCCGGCACCGTGGTCGGTGTAGCGCTCCCCGCTGGGCGATACGCCCGAGTGGCAGTCAAGGACACCGGCTCCGGCATTCCCGCCGAGACCATCGCGCGCATGTTCGAGCCCTTCTATTCGACCCGCGGAACGGGCAGAGGGCTGGGACTGTCCGCCACCGTTGGCGTGGTCAAGGTGCACGGTGGAGCGCTGAGCGTCGAGTCCGAGCCCGGGGTTGGCACAACCGTCTCGCTGTTCTTGCCGCTCACCACACGCCAAGTCACCCCGGTGACGCCGTTGTTCGAAGAGCCCCTGACCCCCGGCGGTCGAATCCTGCTCATTGACGACGAACCCTATGTTCGCAGGGCTGCGCGACGACTGCTTGAGGTCAACGGATACGAAGTGGTCGAGGCCGTTGATGGGGTAGACGGGCTGCAGCAGTACGAAGAACACGGCGCTGACATCTCGCTGGTGCTCGCTGACCTCACCATGCCGAGAATGGGCGGGTTTGAGGTGGCCGAGCGCATCCATGAATTGGACTCAAACGCCAAGATCGTGCTCATGAGCGGCTACTCCGAGGCCGACTTGGCCACGGAAGGCGAGCGACGACTTCCCTTCGTCAGCAAGCCGCTTCAGCCAGACGTCTTGCTTGGCGCCATCCAGAAGGCCCTGCAGAGCTAGCTGTCTTCGTCCGGCTCATCACTCTCGAGGGCGATCAGCCGCTGGTACGCATCGCGGCGCTTGACCCCCCAGCGATCTGCTAGCACTGCGGCGACGTCCTTGAGCGAGCCCCCACCGAGCGTCGCCTCGCCTTGCCTGACCGCCTCGCCTGGCCCGATGACCAGCACGCACTCTCCGCGGATGAGCTCCCGGGCCTGCAGATTGGCAGCCAACTCCGGGAGCGGCGCCCGAACCACCTCTTCGAATTTCTTGGAGATTTCTCGACACAGCACAGCTTCGCGGGACGGGGCCGACTGCGCAAAGCGCCGAGTGAGGTCCGCGACACGCGTCGGCGCCTCATACATGACCAGCGTGTCTGAACGGGATAGCGCGGCCTCGACCCACCCATCGCGCTTCTTGCGCGGCGGGAAGCCCAAGAAGGAGCTCGGAGCCGCCGGAAAACCACTCGCTGCCAGCGCGGCGGCCAATGCGCTCGGACCGGGCACCGAACGAAGCTCAACACCCAGCCCATGTGCGGCAGCGATGACGCGAGAGCCCGGATCGCTGATGCCCGGCGTACCGGCATCACAGACCAGCACCACCGACTCTGTCAGCGCGCGACTCGCCACCTTCTCGGCCTGCTGCTCCTCGTTGTGCGCGTGCACAGCAATCAGCATGGGAGCCGAGATCTCGACGGCATTCAGGAGCTTGCGAGCGGTCCGTGTGTCTTCTGCGGCGATGACATCGGCCGCGGCCAAGACCTCGCGAGCGCGAGGAGAGAGGTCGCCGAGCGAACCGATGGGGGTAGCGACAATCCACAGAGGCATGGGGCAGCCTATCCTAGTGCTACGCGTCGAACGCGTCGTGTATCCACTCAACCGACCATTCACGCAGATCGACGAGCGCCACTGAGAACGCCATCTCGGACCAAGAGTCGTCGTGGTCGAGCAGCCAAGAATCAGCAGCACGGACCAGCTTGCGCTGTTTGTTGTGGTCGACTGCCTCTAGGTCGACCTGGGCCCCGGGCTGACGCGCCTTGACCTCGACAAAGCGGAGCACGCCGCCTCGCTGGGCAACGATATCGAGCTCGCCAAGCTTGCAGCGCCAGTTTCGGTCGAGCACGGTCCATCCGTCGCCGACCATGCAGTCCGCAACGAAATCTTCGGCAGATGACCCCGAACGCAATGCGTCTCGGCGGTCATCAGCAGAACGCAACGGGGCTCTAGGCCTCGGCCTGCTGCTTGCGACGCTTCTTGCCACGCTTTTTGCGCTTTCCGCCGTCGGCCGAACCGCCAGCGTGGGTCGACAGACCCTGGAACTCGCGCACGGGCTTGAGGCGAGCGGCCTTGCCACGGCGGCTGCGCAAGTAGTGCAGCTTGGCGCGACGGACGCGGTGACGCGCGATGACGTCGATTCGCTCAAGATTCGGGGATGCCATCGGGAAGACACGCTCGACGCCAACACCCGATGCGATCTTGCGCACAGTGATGGTGGCACGGGGTCCGCCACGCTTGATGCGAATTACGGTGCCTTCAAAGAGCTGAATACGGCTACGGGAGCCCTCTTGGATTCGCACGTGCAGACGAATTGTGTCGCCGGGGCGAACGTCGATGGACTTGCGCGGTCGGGCGGCCATTGTCTCCGCCTCGATCTGCTCCATAATGTTCATTTCGAACTCCAATGCACTGGGCCAGACCACAGCGCGAACCGTCGGCTTCTATTCGCTGCCGGCCTCATCGTCAACGACCGGATTGCCCCCGTTGTATTGCTTCCATAGATCCGGCCGCCGAAGCCGAGTTCGCTCCTCGGACATCTGCCGACGCCATTGTGCAATTCGACCGTGATGACCCGAGCGCAACACGTCCGGAACCTCGAGCTCGTTCCAGACCGCCGGCCGTGTGTAGTGCGGATGTTCCAACAGTCCATCCGAGAATGACTCTTCCTGTGCGCTCGCCTCGTTGCCCAGCACCCCAGGCACAAGACGAGCCGCGGCATCAACCACAGCGAGCGCTGCGATTTCTCCGCCGGTCAGCACGAAATCGCCCAGCGAGACCTCGGCGTCCACCAGAGTCTCAATGCGGGCATCGATGCCCTCGTAGTGCCCGCAGATCACGATCACATGGGGCTGAACGGCCAGCCACTGCGCCATCTGTTGATTGAAGGGGCGGCCCGTCGGCGACGTGAGAAGGACGACACTCTGGTCGGTGCGCACAGCCTCAAGAGCCGCCGCCACCACATCGACCTTCATGACCATGCCCGCGCCTCCGCCGTAGGGCTGGTCGTCGACCTGGCGATGGCGGCCCGGAGCGTGATCGCGAATGTCGTGCACGCCGACTTCAATGGTGCCAGCCGCGGTGGCACGGCCGATGATGCTGCAGCTGAGCGGACCGCGGACCATGTCGGGGTGCAGGGTCAGGATGTCGAACTTGGGCATCAGACCTCGAACGCGAGCGCGAACATCACAACGCGGCCGCCGGAGACATCCACGGTGTCGATGAACTCGGCGAGCGCGGGAATGAAGCGACGCTCCTCTCCGCTCGCCACCTCGAAGATGTCGACCGGGCCCGTACGGTGCACGTCAACCACCGTGCCGACTTGGTCCTCGCCAACAAACACCGGCAGGTCGACCACATCGCGCACATAGAACTCGTCAGGCCGCGTTGCAGGCAGTTCAGCCACCCGCATGACCATGCGGTGGCCCTGAAGCGCGGCGGCCTCGTCGCGCCCATTGAGGCCCTCAATTCGACCAATCACGCGTCTGCCAGCACCCGAGCGGCTGTGCAGAACAATCTGACGGCGTGGGCCATCCGGGTCGACGAGCGTCACCTCACGACCGCGGGCGAACAAGCTGCTCTCGCGGTTGTGCAGGTGCAAACGCACCTCGCCCCTTACGCCGAAGACACCCGAGATAAATCCAACCTCGAGTTCTTCGGAACTACTCTTCGGCGGCATCCTCGGCCGGGGCATCGTCTGCGTCGGCATCGGCATCGGCATCGGCATCGGCATCGGCGTCTTCAGCATCGTCTGCTTCATCGGCGACGTCGACCGCGTCATCGGAGTGCTCGTCAACCAGCTCAAGGGAGGCCTTGCGGCGACCGGCGGCGGCCGAGATCACATTGCTGATGGCGCGCATGGTGCGTCCATCGTCATCTTGGAAGATGGCCTTGTCGTCTTCGTGCACAAGCAGCTCGAGAACAACGGTGGCTTCGCCTTCGATGATCTTGACCGAGATGTCGTCCGGATTGGCGACGATCGGCTTGACCAGATGCTGGATGAGGCCTTGCATTACGCCTCTCCTGCTGTGCGAGCACGAGCGATGAGGTTGGTGACCGTATCGGAGGGCTGTGCACCCTGGGCGATCCAGTAGTCCACGCGCTCGAGGTCGATCTTGAGGTCGGCCGGCTCCCTCATGGGGTCGTAGTGGCCGAGGCGCTCGATAAAACGCCCGTCGCGAGGGCTGCGCGAGTCGGCAGCAACGATGCGGTAGAAGGGCTTCTTTTTGGCGCCCATACGGGTCAGACGGAGACGAACCATTTTCTAAAAATCCTGTGCAGTCAACAGGTGACGGCGCCGATTAGCGCGTCCGAGTCGGACCCGCAAACACCAAACCCGTGTGACCGATGGCTATAGCGGGATGTTGCCGTGTTTCTTTGGGGGAATCGAATCGCGCTTGTTCTGCAGGCTTTCGAAAGCCTGAATCAGGCGAATGCGTGTTTCTTCAGGGCGAAGAACCTCGTCGATATAGCCCAGCATCGCGGCGCGGTAGGGGTTGGCGAAAGTGGATTTGTAGTCATCGACGAGCTCGGCTTTTCGAGCGACTGGGTCGACAGCATTCTTCAGCTCGTTCCTGTAGATGATGTTGACAGCACCATCGGCACCCATCACTGCGATCTCGGCTGTGGGCCAGGCGAAGTTGAAGTCAGCGCGGATGTGCTTGCTGTTCATCACGTCGTAGGCACCGCCGTATGCCTTGCGAGTGATGACAGTCACCCGCGGCACCGTCGCCTCGGCAAAGGCGAACAGCAGCTTTGCGCCGTGCTTGATGATGCCTCCGTACTCCTGAGCTGTGCCCGGCAAGAAGCCAGGAACGTCAACCAGCGTCAGCAGCGGAATGTTGAAGGCGTCGCAGAAACGTACGAACCGGGCCGCCTTGATGGACGAGTTGATGTCCAAGCACCCAGCGAGGAACTGCGGCTGATTGGCCACGACGCCCACCGAGCGACCGTTGAGGCGCATGAAGCCCACGACAATGTTCTTGGCGTACTGGGCGTGGACCTCAAGGAAGCGCTTGTCGTCCGCCAAGCTGCTCACGACCTCTTTGATGTCGTACGGCTTGTTTGGATTGGTGGGCACCAGGTCGGTGAGCTCTGGACACAGGCGGTCGACAGGATCATCGGTCGGCCGAGTCGGCGCCTCTTCCATGTTGTTCTGCGGCATGTAGGACAGCAGTTCGCGCAGCAGTGCCATCATGGCGGGCTCGTCAGGCACCTTGAAGTGCGCCACACCGCTCTCGGCGTTGTGGGCATCGGCCCCGCCAAGTGCGTCCTTGGTGACGATTTCATGCGTCACGGTTTTGATGACATCGGGACCGGTCACAAACATGTACGAAGTGCCGTCGACCATCGCGATGAAGTCCGTGATGGCAGGGGAATAGACCGCACCACCAGCACACGGGCCCATGATCGCCGAGATCTGCGGCACAACCCCCGACGCGAGTGTGTTGCGCAGGAAGATGTCGGCATAGCCGCCGAGGCTGACCACGCCCTCTTGGATGCGAGCACCGCCGCTGTCGTTCAGCCCGATGACCGGGGCACCATTGCGCACCGCATGGTCCATGATCTTGCAGATTTTCTCGGCATGAGCGCCCGATAGCGAGCCGCCAAACACCGTAAAGTCCTGGGCAAACACGTAGACCAGTCGGCCGTCGATGCGTCCGTAGCCGATGATGACGCCATCACCGGGAATCCGCTGTTCTTCCATGCCGAAGTCACGGCAGCGGTGCATCACAAATTTGTCGACCTCGACAAAGGAGCCGGGGTCGAGGAGCAGGTCCACACGCTCACGTGCCGTCAGTTTTCCCTGACTGTGGTGACGCTCTTTGCGGGCCTCGCCGCCTGCTTGCTCAGCCAACCGCTCGGCTCTATCGAGGCGATCCAGAAGCTTGGACCGGTCCATGGCATCTCCCTGCTATGAAGCCGCGCACATAACGGGACACTGATCCTGTTGTGGGCAACCTCCTGCCGCAGTAGGTTGGGGGGTCCCTTTGGAGCCAGAAGATGCGTTTGCACGTCACCCTTTCCGCAATTGCGCTGCTGCCCTTGGTTGGCTGCCCCAGCGGTCCCGATACCGGCGGAGAATTCGACGACTTGCGGTGCGGCGATGACGAGATCGTCGCCGTCACGGGCAACCGTGGGTACATGGAAATTTCCGCTGCGATCGACGACACCATCGGTGGCGGCACCGTCGAGCTGTGCAACGGCATCCACGAAGAAGCGCTCGTCATCGACAAGGCCATCAACCTGATCGGAAATGGCATTGGACGCAGCGTGCTGTTGGCCCCCATCAACGAGCCAGCATTGGTCGTCAACGCGGTCGAGGGCATCACGGTCGAGGGCATGACGGTTCGCTCCACGCGCACCGGAATCGAAATCTATGACTCGAACATCACGCTCACCGATGTGAAGTTCGACGGCACCGACAACTATGGACTCGACGTCGAAGACTCCACCATCGTCGCCAGCGGGCTGAAGTTCGAGACCTCCGGCTGGGGCGGTGTTCGCGTCCGTGGCGGCACCTTTGACCTCGACGACTCCGAGTTCACCGCGAATGTGGGTTTTGGCGTCTCGGCCGAGCGTGCCTCGGAAGTCACAGTCACCAACTCCTTGTTCACGGACACCCGATTTAGCGGCGACGGCACCGAGACCGACGGATTTGGCCTCGACGCAAGCGGCAACTCCACACTGACGTCCTCAGGCAACACCTTCGAGGGCAACATCGTTGGCGGCATCCACATTGACGGCGCGAACCTGACCGTCACCGGCGACACCTTCTTGGGCAACTACTCCGGATTGTGGCTCGACGCGCCCGTCAGCGTCTCGGTGACCGACGTCGACATCACCGACACCACTCTGTACGGCGTAGTCATGCTGTCCGCCCACGGCGCCACGTTCACCAACATCAACGTGCTGACCAATCCCGAGACGTCGGCCCAACACCAGCTCGACGACCCAGAGACCCTCGACGAAGACGAGTCTTTCCCAGGTTCATACGGCATCATCGCCATCGACTCGGACTTCACGGTCAACGGTGGTGTGTTCTCGGGCAACAACGAGGCGGGCATTTTCCTGACGTCTCAGCTCACGACCGGCGTGTCCATGGAACTCACCGACGTGCTCATCGACAACAACTCACGACTCGGCGTCTTGGCCCAGACAGCCCAGATGACCTTCACCGACGTCGAGATCAGCAATACACGCGATCACGACGAATCCTGCATCACCGAGACCGGCAGCATCAGCTGCAACTTTGGGCTGTTCTCAATCGTCAGCGACCTGACCTGGAACGGCGGCGGTCTGTTCAACAACGAGACCCACGGGGCCGTCTTTCTCAATGGCTCACTCGAGGCGGACGGCATCACCGCGACCGGCCAGGGCGAGTCCGCGGTCTACATGGTCGAAGGCGCCTTTGCCGGCAGCGATGTCACCTTCGACGCCGCGGGCGCGACAGGCATTCTGTCCGACGATTCGGTCATCACTCTGGTGGACAGCACATTCGTGAACGGCTCCTACACCCAGGTCTATGACTGGGACGACGGCTCGAGCTTCGCCATCCACTACCAGGGAACGGACATCTACGACCTGAGCGGTCTGGGCAGCATCATCGTCCAGAACTCCACCTTCACCGATGGCGACCAAGCCGTTGCGGGTCGAGGCGCCAACATCGACGTCACCGACACGACGATCAGCGGGTACCACGACAACGCCATCGACATCTATGGCGGGGGCACAGCCACCCTCACCCGCGCCACGTTCTTGGACAACGACGGCTCGATCCTCTCGTGCCGCCTCTCCAGCACGGTCCTCGAAGATGTCACCGTCTCGACGGTCAACCAATTCGAGACCTGGAATCAGAGCTTCGACACCGCCGGCGTGATGACCTCCGAGAGCAAGTTCCTGAACAACTCCACCGCGATCTACGGCAGCGACTGCGCCATGGAAATCGATGGGCTGGACATGCGCGACACATGGGACACAGCCATCGAGCTGTCCAATGGCAGCGCCGAGCTCGACGGAGTCAACATCTTCAACGCCAGCAGCGGCGTGTCCACCACCGATGCCGCCGTGAACCTCAACTTCGGCGACCCCGCCGAAGCCCTGCTCTCGAATCTGACCATTGCCGGCGTATCGGGCGGCCCGGCCCTCAAGATCACGGGCATTCGCAGCGATGACGACGAGATTGAGATCACCCGCGCCAAGATCGGCGTCGACGACGGCACCGGCACCACGGGCA
>CAYYHT010000068.1:0-16736 GCA_964471355.1 uncultured Enterobacteriaceae bacterium | reverse complement strand
ATCGTGCTCAATACTGGTCCTTTCGCGATGAAGCTCGGCGATGTGCAGGAGGTGCGCCCCCGTCGTGGGATTGACCGCGTGGATGATGTGCGAGGTCATGGGCCGGGTGCGCGCCGGCGACCGCGTGTTGGTTCACTCGGCCGGCGGTGGTGTGGGTCTGGCGGTGCTGGACCTGCTCAAGTGGCGTGGCGCGACTGCCGTTGGAACGGCGTCAGCGGCCAAGCACGAGTTCTTGATGGAGCGCGGCTATGACCAGCTCATCGACTACCGCACCCAAGACTTCGAAGAAGTGCTCAAGGACGACGACGGCTTCGACCTCATCCTCGACCCCATCGGCGGTGACTCCTGGGCCAAGGGCTTGCGCCTGCTTCGCCCCGGCGGACGCTTGGTCGTCTTTGGCTTCTCGTCCCGGTCGACTGCCCCCACCTTCAAGCTGTGGAGCGCCATCGCTCCCATCTTGTCAGTGCCCTGGCTCAAGATGAACCCCATCACCCTGATGAACGAGAACAAGGGCGTCATGGGCGTGAATATGGGCCACTTGTGGGACGAGCAGGAGCGAGTCACCGGGTGGCTGCGCGAGCTGATGGGTCTGTATGAACAGGGCATCTTCCGGCCCGCGCTCGACCGGACCTTCGCCTTTGAAGACGCCGGCCAGGCTCACCAGTACATTCACGACCGCAAGAACCTGGGCAAGGTCGTGCTGGTGCCTACGCCAGAAGCCTGATGCGCTCGGCGATGAAGTCGACGAAGGCCCGTACCTTGGGGTCCAAGAAGGTGCGGTCTGGATAGAGCATGCACAGCCGTTCTTGCCGCCCGATCAGCTCGGGCAGCACCGGCACAAGGGTGCCATTGTCGACAAGGCCGGCGGCGGTGGTCGAGATGGTCAGAGCGATGCCGAGGTGCCGCAAGGCAGCCTGGGTTCGCAGGCCGCTCTGATTGGCTCGGAAGGAACCGCTGACTGCCACCGACCCGCCGTCCAACAAAGGCCAGTGCCGGATTGGGGTGACGCCGGCGCTGTAACCGAGGATGCAGTTGTGGTCGGCGAGCTGTTCGAGGGTCGTCGGGGTGCCGTGGCGGGCCAAGTAGGTGGGGGAGGCCACCGCCACCGTCGTCATTCTGGCCAGGGTGCGAACGATCAGCGAGCTGTCTTCAATGACGCCTGCGCGCAGGGCGACGTCGAAGCCCTCGGCGACAAGATCGATGTGCACGCTGCTGGCGACCACTTCGAACTGCACCTCTGGATAGCGGTCCATAAACTCCGCCAACCACTCTGCGAGGGCTGTGTGAACCATGCCCGGCGGTGTGGCGACCCGCAGCAGCCCCCGCGGTACGCCGTCCAGGCGCTGCACTTCGGCTTCGACCTCCCGGGCCATCTGCACGACTCGCTGCGCCTTGTCGTACAGGGTCTGGCCCTGTGGCGTCATGTTCAGCCTTCGCGTCGTGCGGTGAAGCAGGCGAACGCCGAGTCGCTGCTCAAGCTGGGCCAGACGTCGGCTCAGTGTCGGGCGAGGCAGGCCAAGCTGGCGAGCGGCGGCGGTCAGGCTGCCGTTGTCGACGATCGAGACGAACTCCTCAAAGCCCTGTGCGGTTCCCATTGGTAATAAATCCTGTCGAGTAAGGGCCATTCATAGCCATTGTCTCGAATATGCGCCGCCGTGAGAATCAGCGGGCCAATGCAGGCTTCTTGGTGGCGCTAGGGCTCGCCCATCGGGTCCCAGGCCACCACTCCGCCGTCCTCTAGATCGTCGAGGGCAGCGAGTTGAGCGGGGGTGAGGCTGAAGTCGAAGACCGCGGCATTCTCGGCGATGCGCTGGGGGTTGCTGCTCTTGGGAATGGTGCAGCGCCCTTTGTCGATCACCCAGCGAATCAGCACCTGTGCGGGGGTCTTGCCGACCTCGGCCGCAATGGCTGCGAGTCGCGGGTCACCGAGTCGCTTTCCCTTGGTCAGCGGGCTGTAGGACATGACGGCGATGTCGTTGTCCTCGCAAAAGCGGCACACGGGTTCGCGGGTGCGACCGATGAATGGATGCAGCTCGAACTGATTGCAGGCCGGCTTGACGTTGCCGTGGGCAAAGACCTCCTGCAGGTGCGGAATCATGTAGTTGGAGACCCCGATGGCCTTGGCCCGCCCGTCTTCGAACAGGCGCTCGAGGGCGCGCCAGGACTCCTTTCGCTTGGTCGGTACGGGCCAGTGGATGAGGTACAGGTCCACATAGTCCATGCCCAGCCGCTTCAGGCTCGCGTCAAAGGCCCGGAGTGCCGAGTCGTAGCCGTGATCTGAGTTCCACAGCTTGGTGGTGATGAACACGTCTTGTCGAGCCAGACCACTGGCCCGCAGGCCCTTGCCGACGCCCTCTTCGTTCTTGTAGATGGCCGCGGTGTCGAGGTGCCTGTAGCCAATCTTCAGGGCTGTCTGAACCGCCTCGCTGGTGTCTTCGCCGGCTCGAAACACACCCAAGCCAAACCGGGGCATGGGGGCGCCGGTGTTCAGGGTGACCGTGGTCTGCATCAGTTTGAGTCCTCTTCGGGAGCAGCCAGCTGCTCCAACAGCTTGTCTCGGGCGACCTTTCGCGCCTTGAGGGCGGCCACATAGTTGCGGGACGTCTTGTTGTGCAGCTCGACCGCGGCCTTCTTGGCCAGGCGGTGGGCCTTGTCGAGCTCGCCTCGCACCTCGGCTGCGATGGCCAAGTTCATGCGCGCCTTGCCCTGTTGCTTGGGATTGTCCGAGGTCTCGATGACCTCGCGCCACAGGGGAACCGCCCCCTCCCAGTCCTGGGCCAGCACGTGGTTCTTGGCCTGCTTCATCAGGCCGGGACCGCCATAGAACTGGCGGCCCACATGGCTCCATGTCGGCGCGATTCGGGTGCCATAGGCCCGGCCCAGGCTGCCTCCCATCGAGCCAAAGCTGGGGTCTGCGAGCTTGAGCGTGGCCTCGGCGATCGAGGTGGCGTTCTGTCGGTTGTTGTGCCCGTAGCTTCGGTCCCGCAGCTCATCGATGGTGCGGTCGCCTTGGGCGTCGTACAGGCGCCAGGTGCCGCGCAGGGTGGTCTGTCGATTGGCCCAGTGGGTGGCTGTTTCGATGTTGTAGCCCGACGAGTCGGGCGCGATGATTCCGGTCGTGATGACCGAGTCGGTGTCGAAGGTCTCGAGCGAGATGACCCCGTCGCAGCCGTGCTCCTTGCACAGCTTGACCACCGCGCGATGCGTCCACGGGGTGTCCATCAAGCTGGAGTTCACCTGCTTGGGGGTGACCGTCGGCACAACGACCTCGAATCGTGGCGAGTCGGCCAGGACCTTTTCGAGAGCCTGCACGGCGGCTTCGCGGCCGCGGTTGTCCGAGGCCGGCATCTCTCCGGTGACGGCCCCCTCGACCGCGCCCATCACCCGTTCCTTGTTGTTCTTGGCCCGCGACCGATCGACGATGGCCAGGCGCTGGATCTCGACAGGCACCGTCACCGCCGCCGGATTCATGACCGGCATATAGATGACGTTCTTCTTCTTGCAAGCGGCTCCGAAGACCAGCGAGCTCAGAACCAGGACCAGGGCTTTGTTGTGCATGGCCCCACCATAGACCACGCATCACCCCGGCTAGGGTGTGGGCAGGTCGGGGGTGCCGCCGTGGGCGCCCAGCTGTGAGCCGTCGCTGGCCGCGGTGATGAACGGGCTGCCGGCCTGCAGGCTCAGGTCCCAGCTGTCCCAGGCTGAGGAGTTGCTGTAGGTGGTGAACATCGGCGCCGAGTCCAGGCAGTTCGTGCAGGTGCCGCCGCCATCGTCGTTGGGTCCGTCGTTGTTGTAAAAGCCGATGTCGGTGGCGGTTGAGCCAGTAAGGACCAGCCCTTCCCAGGTGCTCTTGTGATGAGTGATCAGACTGTCTTGCAGTGTGGCCCCACCCAGTTCGATGCCGAATCCGTCGCCGTTGACGCCGTTGCGCACGACCGTCACGTGGCTGATGACCGCCGACGGGCTGTCGACAATCTCGATGGCTTGGCGGTCGCTGGCGAAGATCATGTTCTCGACCACCAAGTCGGTGTGGGTGGCCAGGTAGCGGGTCTCGGAGCGCAGTCCGATTGCGCCTTGGTTGTCGGCGACAATGCTGTTGCGCACGGTGTTTCTGTCGCCGTCGTACAGAGCGATGCCGACTCGGCGGTCTTCGGGCACGTCGGCTGTGTCCCAGATGTTGTCCCGTACGACAACCCGCTCCATGAGCAGGTCATCGCATTTGTAGCAGGAGAAGACCCCGTCCAAGTTGTTTGGTGCGCCGCCGCCGGTGCCTGAGCCTTCGTTGCTGTGCATGAGCACGTCTCGCACGATCAGATCGTCGACATTCTCGCCATAGAAGGCCGTGCCGGCGGTGTAGCGAGCCGTGCGGTTGCCGTACAGCTGGCCGTTCTCGAGGGTGAACGAGCCGATGTTCGCTCGGATGCCAGCGCCGATGTCCTGGACTGAGTTGTGGTTGCGAATGACGAAGTTGCTGATGGTGCCGGTGAAGTTCTGCAAGTGCAGACCGCCGCCGCCGTTCTTCACGTTGTTGTTGAGCAGGATCAGGCCGTCGATGGTCGAGTCGTTGTCGTGCATGTACAGCCCGCCACCGCCATCGACGGTCTGCTGATTGTGCTCGAACTCGATGTTCTCGAAGGCGATGCTGCTGTCTCTGACATAGAAGCCGCCGCCGCGACGGGCGATGTTGTCGGTGCCATAGACGTTGCGCACCACACCTTGTGAGTTCGTGAACCGGGCGCCACCGCCATCGCCGACGCCGTTGTTCGAGATGAGGTCGAGTCCGTCGATATCGACGGTGGTGTTTCTTGCGCGCAGGCCCCCGCCGCCGTCGCCGCCCGAGGAAGAGCAGCGTTCTAGCACGACGTCGCGGATTTCAAGGGTGCCATTGCTGGTGTAGATGCAGCTGTTGGAGGTCACTCCGGCGCCGTTGAGCGTCAGAGAGTGCACCGCCGCGTCCTTGCCATCTGAGCTGGTCATGCGACCGTAGAAGAAGGTCTTGTCGGTGCCCTCTCCGGCGAGGGTGAGGTTCTTGCTGAAGACGAAGTTGAAGAAGTGGTCGCCCTCTTCGAGGATGATTGTGCCGCCGCCGCACATCTGATTTCGGGCGGTGTTCAGGCTGGCCACCTCGCTCGGCACCCTGGCTGTGGTCAGCCACACCGTGTCGTTGGTGTCGTTGCAGTCGTCAGCCAGCAAGAAGCCGTCGTTGTCCTGGTCGTCGTCTTGGCCGTCGCAGTTCTCGTCGATGCCGTTGTACCAGTCCTCAGCGATGTGAGGCGCAATACCGGCGTTGGTGTCGTCGCAGTCGGTGCCGCCACTGGCGAGGGCATCGGCACCGTCGCCGTCTTGGTCGTCGTCATTGCCGTCGCAGTCCTGGTCGACGTCGTCGTACCAGACCTCGGTGGCGGCGGGATTGACCGCACCATCGGTGTCGTCGCAGTCGCCGCCAGCGTCTGAGAAGCCCGCGGGAAGAGCGCAGTGGAAGCTGGCTTCGGCGTCGACTCCGTATCCATCGCCGTCTGCATCGGTGAAGTGTTGCGGCGCATCGATGGCGCTGTTTTCGTCGATGCCGCCGTCGCAGTTGTCGTCGATGCCATTGCACAGCTCGGGTGCGCTGGGATTGACCAGGGGATCGGCGTCGTCGCAATCGTTGCAGGCCCGGTACAGGTCGTTGTCTCCGTCCTCTTCTTTGACGATGTTGCCGTCGCAGTCGTTGTCCAAGCCGTCGCATTGCTCGATGGCGTTGGGATGCACCGTGTCGTCGTCGTCGTTGCAGTCGCCCTCGGTGTTGCTCATGCCGGGGCGGTCACCGCAGTCGGGCACAAAGGCACTGCCTGCCAATCCGTAGCCGTCGCTGTCGTTGTCGCTGTACCAGCGGGCGCTGTCCTGCAGGTCAGGGTCGAGCTCGTCGATCAGCCCGTCGCAGTCGTTGTCGACGTCGTCGCAGGCCTCGATGGTCACTTCGCTGTGGATGGAGGAGTTGGAGTCGTCGCAGTCGTCGTCATTGGCCACGGTGCCGAAGTCCTGGTCGCACGAGGCGATGGGGTCTCCGGCGCCCTCTCCGTCCCCGTCCGCGTCGGCGTACCAGATCGGCACCGTGTTGTTGTCCGGGTCGTTGTCGTCGCAGTCGATGGGCTCGCCGTCGTTGGCGAGCTGCTCGGCGATGGCACCGTCGCCGTCTTGGTCCAGGCGAGCGTCATAGGTGGCTTGGTCGATGCCAAAGCACGCCAGCAGGGTCAGCAGAATCATCATCGCTTCACCACCAGGGCGGTTCCGAGCAGTGCGAGCGTGACGCCACTAAGGGTGCCGGTCGCTGTGGACATGGCGTTTGCCGTCGATCGCAGTCGGTCCAAGTCCGAGCGCTGCAGATCCCGCTGAAGGGCCTCGTCGGTCGACCCGAAGCGGCTCTTGGCGTTCATGCCAAAGGCGGCGGTGGTGACGCCGAGGGTGGCTGTGCCTGCGGCGGACACGAGCAAGGCGTTGCGAACAATCAGGACGCGTGGGTAGTGCGGCAGCGGGTCATCGGGCAGCAGCACCTGGGTGGAGCGAATCTGTCCGTCGGCGTCCAGTCGTTGAACGATGGTGGCGCGGGCCAGGGGGCGGTCGCGGCCAATGTCGCCGTCGAAGGCAAAGTAGCCATCACGGGGCTTGGGGATGCGCGTCGTTGGTGATGGCAGCGTCTTGTATTCCTCGAATCGGGCGGGAAACTCGTGTCCTTCGGGGAACAGCTTGCTCAGGCTGAAGCGCGGCTCGAGTGTGGCTGCAGCGGCCAGTGAGGCGTTGCTGTCGTCTGTTTCGCCGTTGAGGAACAGCCGAATGGCGGTCATGCGGTGGTAGTTGGCGGCGAGGTCGGTGGGCAGCCTGCGGTCGATGCAGTGCAGCTTGGTCTCGGCGCTGCCGATGTCGAGCACAAAGCCGTCGACGTCCATCTCGCCATATGAGGCCTGGGCCTTTTCGAGGTCGGCTCGCAGCTCGTCGGGCACGGACAGCCCGTCGCACTCTACGGCCAATGCTTGGCTGAACAACGACACAATCAAGAGAAGCGTGGTCATGGTGCGATGGTATGACGCTGTGCATGCCGGCGCCCATGATCGGCTTCACGGGGCCGTTCCTAGGGCTGGCTGCAGGCCCGAATGCGCAGCACCTCGACCGATCCATCCGCCGCCAATCCGGCAGAGCCGATGTCTCCGTTCGCAAAGCGCACCAGGTCGTCGCGGGGGGCCAGCCTCCAGCTCACTCGGCTGGGCTCGCTGCTTGGCGTGCCGTGCTTGTCCAGGGTCATGGCCCACGTCTGCGAATCGGTCTCCCAGGTGATGAGCTGTCCGCTCAGATAGCTGGCCAGATGTGGGTGGCTTCCCTCGGCCACCCACATGGGCTGGGAAGGCGCACCGGCATCGGGCAACCAGGACCACCAGACCGAGCCCTCGGCGTCGCCATGACTGAGCCCATAGCCGTCGCTCAAGCGCGCGAGTCCCCCGAGCTGGGCGTGGTTGGTGCCCTGGCAGTTGCCGGTTGGATCCGCCATGACGGGGGTGTTGTGGTTCAGCATGATGGCCTTCTGCGGATAGCAATCCGACAGGCAGACCGGGGCCACCACGCCTTGCTCCGCCGCCAAGCGCACATCGGTGCTGTGGCTGCATCCCCAGCTCCATCCGCCATTCGTGCGCTCTCCCGACTCGCTCACAAACGCCAGCATGTCGCCCTGGTGCTTGCCCGAGGACCACAGCTGGTTGTGGCCAAAGTAGGCAATCCAGCGGGTGCCATCCCACGCCAGGCGACCGTCGTGGGGCCAGTCGTCGATCCACTTGTCGCCCACTTCCGTGTGCGAGGCGCCGCCGATGAAGCGGTGCTCCCACAGCACATCGCCGCCCAGATCGAACACGACCAGCACCATCTCGTCGTCGCGCTGAATCAACACTCCGGTGCGATCTGCGAGTGCGACGGCTCCCCGAACCGAGTTGCCCGATGTGACCGCGTCGGGGCCTTGTCGGGCGTCGCGTTCGTCGAGCGGCGTCAGGTGAACCAGGCCGGCAGTGTCGGTCCAGGCGATGCGGCTATGTCCATTGGGGGCAGGGGCCAGCACCATGGGCTGGTCCGGCGACAACCAGCTGACCGACCACGTCGACACCGAGTCCGGGGACACATCAAGCGGCGTAACCGTGCCTCGGTCTGCCAGAGCTGGGCAGGGCTCAGGTGGTTCTTCGAGCACCGTGAGTGCCGTGTCGCTGCGGTCTAGGTGGGTGCCCGTGTCGGCGGGGTCAGCACAACCAAGGACGAGGAGTGGGAGGAGGAGCATGAATGAAGCGAAAGCAAGCTCCGTGCCGCGGTTCGTTCATCCGGAATGTGCCGGCGCAACGCCGGGTTTGAGGAGTCGCCGTCCTCGGCCAAGGACTTGGCTGCGACATTATGTTGGTCAGGGGTCCGTCAACCCGCCGCAGTCGGCGACTCGAACAGGCTCACCGCAAACAGCGACTCGAAGCCCAGGCGATCCAGAATCGGCGCGGAAGTGCTCTCCAAGGCCTGGATGACGGCCACGGGTCGGACCGCCCGCACCGCCTCGAGTCTGGCCCTGAGCAGCGCGCGGTACAGGCCTTTGCCCTGAAAGCGCGGCACGACCTGAGCGCCAATCAAGTAGGCGACCTCGGGGCACAGGATGACGGCGGCAGTGCCAGCGGGCTCGCCCTGCCAGTACACGATGAAGAACATGCGGTCGGCGCGTCCCATGTCGTGCGAGAACTCGGCGATGACCCGGGGATTGTTCGCAGCCGGACCCCAGTTCTCAAGCCCAGTTTCAATAAACAGCTGGGCGTCCTGCGGGCCGACGTGCTTCAGCTGCACGTCGGGGGCGGTGACGTCGGTCTGGGTGCCCAAGCTCATGCCGCGCAGCCGAGTCTCCTCAAAGCCCAAGGCCCCCAGGCGCTCGGCCATGTCGACCGGTCGGGTTGGGGGTCCCACGCACCACTTGAAGGGCAGGTGTTGCTCGGCGTAGCCCTGCATTGTCTCGGTGATCTGCGTGTCCGACCACGTCAGGGTGGCGTCCATGGGGGCGGAGTAGGCGGCGGCGTGGACGTCCAACGTCAAATCACCTGCGCTCGCGGGGCCTGAACACAATCAACAGCATGGCAAAGCCAAGCCACGCCGAGCCCGCGTTGTTCGCCACTCCGCAGCCGCAGCCGCCATCGGTTCCTCCGGGTCCGGTGTCCACGTCGGAGTCCGAATCGGTGTCCGAATCGGTGTCGGTGTCGCCCTCTGATGGCAGCGAGGGCATGCCCACGTCACAGGGGGTGTCGGTCAGGTACTCGACCGCGCCCAAGTCCGGGCTGCCGTCTCGGGTCTGCCAGCAGTAGTCGTTTGTGACGGGCACCGACGCGTCTCCCAGGCCGACGAGGTCGGTGCCATCGACCAGGGTGAAGTCCAGGTTTCCGGGGTCTGAGAACATGGCGGCAAAGTCGCCATCGGACAGGCCAGTCAGGTTGCTGGACGCGTTCGAAGTGCCGCCATCACGCTCGCGCAGGTTGCCGCTGATCAGGTTGTTGCGCACGTCGGCGTCGCTGTTGCCGAAGCGCACGTCGATGCCCGTGGTTCGGTACAGGGTGTTGTTGTACAGCTTGGTTCCGAGCGCGTCGTTGATGTAGATGCCGACGTCTGCGGGGCAGTTGGCGATGATGTTGTTTCGCATCGTGCCGTCTTGATGCTCGATGCTGCAGTCGCTGTCCTCGCAGAAGGGGTCGTTGGTCGTGCCGCCGCCTCCAAAGGACAGCCCAAGCCGCACATGACCGGTGTGCAAGGACTCGCACTCGACTAGGTTGCCCTCGAACAGGCCATCGCGGCTGTTGCCCTTGAGAAAGGCCGCGTAGCTGACGTTGTTGCCCTGGCCCTTGTCGAAGTCGTGGATGTAGTTGCTGCGCAGGATCCAGCGGCGTCCTCCCACCACGTCGATCTTGGTGACGGGGTTGCTGGTCTGGCGCGGGTCGTTGTCGTAGAACTCGTTGCCCTCGATCAGCACGTCATCGGGCCAGACGAACGACCCTCCGACGTCACCGCCATTGCCTTTGATCTGCGCGTTGAAGTCGACCAGGCGGTTGTTGCGCACCACCGTGAAGTCGGCCGCCCCGGTGATGTGCATGGCGTGTTCACAGTCGTTGTCGTCGCTGCAGACGCCCGTCAGCACAAGGTTCTCGAACACCCAATGGGGCGCGCTCACCTTGAAGCCCTCCAGCGCGTCGAAGCGGATCTCGGCGTCGCCCAGGCTGTCGGCTCGCACCGTGATGGGGGCGCTCGCTGTGCCGGCGGTGTCCGCGCTTAGGTTGCCGCTGACGTCGTAGGTGCCCGGTGCCAGCTCGATGGAGTCCCCGGCTGCGGCGTTGTCGATGGCGGTGCGCAGCTCGTCCGCGGTGGAGACCGTCACTGCTTGCGCCGACAACGCGGCCAGAATGAGCATGGGGCTCAATCGACGATCTGAACGTAGACCGACGTCTGTGCCAAGTCGCCATTGGGGCGTGTCGCCGAGACCGAGACGTAGTCCGAGTCTTCGGCTGTGGCGGTGTCAGCCACGACAACAGACAGCACAACCTCAAAGGGCACGTCGGCTTCGACCTCGCCCGAGGTCAGCGACAGGGTTGGGGTGATGATTGCGGGATCTGAGCTGCTTGCGCTGAACTCGTAGGTGTCTGCATATGCGCCCTCGACCAGCGGGTTGAATGCGATCTGCCCGGATGACCCGGCCACCAGGGGCATGTCCGGTGTGATCGAGAATCCGTTCTCGTCGACCTCGCGCTCCCAGCTCAATGAGCCGGCACCACAACCAGTCAACGCCAACAACGCGGCACCCATCATCAATCGCATCGGACCTCCTCTGGATCCCATACTACTGCGGCGGTAGGCTGCCGCTCGTGACAGCAGCCATTCCGACCGTCGATCTCCGCGACTTTGGCACCAAGGCACACGACCACTTCGTCGAAGGGCTGGGCCGAGGGCTTGAGCGGTGGGGCTTTGTCAACGTTGTGGGGCATGGGGTGGACCCCCAACTCGTCGAGGCCACCTATGCTTCCGCCCGCAAAGCCTTCGCGCTGCCCGCCGAGGTCAAGCTCTGCTACGAGACCCCCCACGACGGTCGTCAGCGCGGGTACACGGGCTATGGCATCGAGCACGCGCGGGACCATGCAGTGCCCGACCTCAAAGAGTTCTGGCACGTGGGCCGTGTGTTGCCGAGCCAGCACCCCCTGTCGCTGTCTGGAGACATCCCTCCCAACGTCAGCCCCGCAGAGGTGCCGGAGTTCGCACCGACCGTCGATGCGCTCTTTGACTCCATGGACGCCGTTGCGACCAAGCTGCTGCGGGCCATCGCCGAGCACCTAGACTGGGCGGTCGATCACTTCGAGCCCATCGTCAAAGACGGCAACAGCGTGCTGCGCATCATCCACTACCCCGACTTTAGGGCGCCAGAGCCCGGAGCGGTGCGCGCCGCGGCCCACGAGGACATCAACCTGATCACCTTGTTGAATGCCGCGACTGGACCCGGGCTGCAGATCTTGGACAAGCACGGCAACTGGTTGGGCATCGAAGCCCCTCCGGGCGCCATCGTGGTCGACACCGGCGACATGATGAAGCTGCTGACCGGCGGACGGCTGGGCGCCACCACCCACCGCGTCATCAATCCAGAGCGCAGCGACGGCGGCCGCATGAGCATGCCGATGTTCGTGCATCCACATCCAGATGCAGAGCTTCAACCCGGCATGACCGCTCGTGATTACTTTGAACTCAGGCAGGTCGAGACCGGCGTCTACCACGACGGTCGAACCGCCACCGAGGAGTTCTGAGCGATGTCCACATTCGACCGAATCACCAATGTGGGAAAGGGCGCGCTCTCCAATGCGGCGGGGGACATCGAGCGGAACAACCCCGAGGCGGTCTACGAGGCGGCCATCGACAAACGCACCGCCGCAATCGGTGAGCATATGGCTGCGCTCTCAGGTCTCGCAGCCCGGCGCGACAAGCACGCTGCGGCGGTGCAGACCGACGAACGCGAGCTGGCCCAGCTCACTCCGTTGATCGAGGCGGCCAAGGACCAGGGAGAGGAGGAGGTCGCTCGTCAGCTTCAGGATCGACGCCGCGAGCTGACCGGAAGCATCGAGCGCCAGACCGCCGACGTGCTGGGCCTCGCCGAACAGGTCGAGCAGACCAAGGCCGCCTTGGTGCAGCTGCGCGAGCATGTCCAGGAGCTCAAGAGGGAGCAGGTCGCAGCCCTGGCCCAGCTGTCCGCGGCCGAGGCACAGGTCGAGATCCACGACTCGGTGATGGGGCTGTCCGACAAGGCCAGCGAGCGGGCGCTCGACAGCGTGCGCGAGTCCGTCAACGTGATGCATCGCAAGGCCCATGAGGGGTACCTCGACTCTGAAGGCAACAGCATTCGCGGCAAGGTCGAGGCCATGACGCGCAGCTCGGCCAAACAGGATGCCCGCGAAGAGCTCGAGCGCCTCAAGCGCGAGTACGCCCAGAGCAAGGCCGACGAAGAAGCGTCCTGACGGCCGAACGGATCGGGGGCGAGACGAAGCTCGCCCCTCGTTGCGGCTAGGCGCACAAATTCTGCACAGCGTGCGGTTGACCTTTGCACCGTGCCCGCACGGGATGGCCAAATCTGGATCCTAGGAGAGTGGTGGAGGCCCCACCATGCGCATTCGCAGCACTCTTCTCAACGCTCTCTTCGATGTTTCGGGCAGTCACTATGCCCGCGTCTACCGGTCACACCGCGCCCGGTGGAACATGAACAACGACGCGCTGTGCGCCATGCCCGAGGGCTCCTTTGGCCACGCCCTGGGCGTGCACCTTGAGCGGTACGGCTACAGCCTGATGGACCACGTCGAACACCACGATGTCTACCACCTGCTCTCGGGCATTGCGCCCGATGTTCCTGGGGAAGTGGCCCTGGCCTACTTCATGGCCGGCAATGGAAAGCGCAGTCCATACATGATGGTCGTCATGGTGGCGGGCACCGTGGCCTACCCCGAAAAGGGAGCGCGCTTTCGAGCGGAGTTTCGCCGAGGAGCAACCCGGCAGCCCCTGGGAGTGCACGACTACCGGACCATGCTTGAGATGCCCATGGACGATGTGCTGGACCGCCTTGGACTGTCCCCGCAAGCGGCCTAGAGCACCGATCGACTAGTCCACGATCTCGATGGTGACCTGCTGACCGAAGTGGTCGGACAGCTCGAAGCTGCCGGCCTCGCCGAAGTCGAGGTGCTCGACGAAGGCTCGCTCTCGGGAGCGGGCGCGCATCTTGCCGGTGCCATCGCGCACAAAGAGCAGGTCCATGCGGGCCGGGTACTCGGTCGCCGCGTAGCTGCTGTGGTAGTGGCTGTTGCAGTCCGTGGCGGTGTAGATGTTCGGCGTGTCGCACACCGCCTCGTCGCCGTATGGGGTGTCGAGCCAGGTGGCGTCGGCACCGGTTGGCACTGCTTGGCCGGCGCTGACTTCGGGCACCAGCTCGGCGAGGTTCGCCAAGTCGGACAGGCCTCCGTAGTGGGACAGCACTGCCGGCAGAATCGGATTGAGCCACCAGCCCTTGAACTCCTCGCCCTCGGCGTCGACCCACGTGTCATCGGCGTAGTACCAGCCCGCGTTGAAGTCGCCTCCGACCAGCACCAATGCGTCATCCGGCACTTGTGCGATCTCGAGCCCGAGCTGCCGCCCCTGCAAGCTGCGGGTGCCGGAGCGGTCGTAGTAGGGAGTGAGGTGGGTGTTGAACAGGTGCACCTCGACGCCGGTGTCGGCCATCGTGAACGACGCCTGAATCCAGCCACGCTTGAGGTTCGGTCCCGGCATGTTCTCGGCCTTGCGCTGGGCGTCGTACTGCACGACGTCGAAGCTGCCCTCCGATGCGATCAGGTCCGAGCGCACAGCCATGACCAGTCCGGTCTCGCGCTGGGGCTTGCGCTTGTCTGGCCGCCAGACGGTGTATCCGGCGGCCTCGCCAGCAGCCTGAATGCGCTCGGCGTCGTCGACCTCCCACACCTCTTGCAGGAACAGAATGTCATTGCCCGACGCAAAGAGCTCTTCGCCGGTGCGCTCACGGCGGGCATCGAGCTGGGGTACCTCGACGTGGAAGATGAGGTAGTTCCTCCCCAACAAACCCGCGTTGAAGGTCAGCACATTCAGCGTGGTTCCGGTGCCGTCTGCGAGTGCTGCGTGCGCGTCGTGCTGCGAGCTGAACAACGCCGTCGGGTCGGGTGCCGTGGCGAATGACAACTCGTCGTCGAACAGATCGAGCAGCTCGGCCGCCGGATCGTCGAGTGCGTCGGCCAGATGGGCCAGTCCGGGAGTGTCTGCGAGCACAGCTTGGTCGGTGCTGGCCTCGCCTAGGCCGCGTTCTGGACTCTTGCAGGCGACAATCAGAGACAGGCTGAGCAAAGCAAGGCGGGGGACGGTCATGGGGCTCCACGGGCGTGTGATCCAGGTGCGCAGACGGCACATGTTTCCAGTACGCTACACCCCCCCCGAGGTGTCCATGCGCTCAATGCTGTCCATAGCAACGACCATCCTGCTGCTCACGGCCTGTTTTCAGATCGAAGACACGGCGGGCGTCGATGCGGATGGCGATGGTGTGCCTCTGCGTGGCGATTGCGACGACAGCAATCCGAACATCCACCCCGACAACGAAGAGCTGTGCAACGGCATCGATGACGACTGCGACACGATGGTCGACGAGGGCGTCATGGTCGTGGTGTACCTCGATGACGATGGCGACGGATTTGGTGCCGGAGAGGCGGTTGAGTCCTGTGCGTCCGCCGCTGGCTACGTGATGAACGACACGGACTGCGATGACAGCAACGCGGCCATTCATCCCGAAGCCAACGACGAGTGCGACGGGATTGATGACGACTGCAATGGAGTGGTCGACGACGGCGCCATCGGTGGGGCTTGGTTTGTTGATGCCGACTCAGACGGCTTTGGCGACCCGGACAACCCCGCCGGCTGCACGTCCGAGACTGGGCTGGTCGGCAACGGTGACGACTGTGACGACACCAATGCGGACGTGAATCCCGACGCCGACGAGCAATGTGGCGACGGGATGGACAACGACTGCAACGGCATCACCGACACCGATTCGGGGTCCCTGGCCACCTTGTACGAAGACGAAGACGGTGACGGCTACGGTGCGGGCACGGCTCAGGAGTTCTGCGTCGAACCGTCGGGCTGGGTCGAGGACGATGGCGACTGCGACGACCTGAACTTCACCGTGTTTCCCGGTGCATCCGAGCTGTGCGATGGGCTCGACAACGACTGCGATGGCCTCATCGATGACAGTGCCCCCGTCTGGTACTCCGATGGCGACGGCGACGGCTATGGCGATCCGGACGGCCTCACGGTGCAGGACTGTACACAGCCCTCGTCCTTTGTCTCGAACTTCTCGGACTGCAATGACAGTGACTTCGAGATTTCACCGGGCGCCATCGAGGTCTGCAACGGCATCGATGACGACTGCAGTGGCATCATCGACGACAACCTGGCCACTGCCATCTGGTGGTCTGACGCGGACGGCGACGGCTTCGGTGATGAGTTTGCCCCATCCGACCAGTGCGACCCCGGCGCAGGCTACGTCCAAAACATCCACGACTGTGACGACAGCGCCGCGGACGTGAATCCGCTGGGCACCGAGCTGTGCGCCAACAAGGGCGTCGACAACGACTGCGATGGTGATGCCACCGAGCCGGCCGTCGACCCGACCCGCTGGTACCCAGACGACGACGACGATGGCTATGGCGATGAGGCTGCCACCGGCATCTCGCAGTGTGTCGCGCCGGCCAACTACGTCAATGACGACACGGACTGCGATGACACCATGCCCTCGGTGAACCCGGGCGAGATCGAGGTGTGCAACTTCTATGACGACGACTGTGACGGCGACGCCGATAGCGACGCGGTCGACAAGACCACCCACTACGTCGACTCCGACATGGACGGATACGGCTCCGCCACCGCCACGGTTCAAGCATGCCAAGAAAGTCCGGGAATCACCACCGACAACACCGACTGTGATGACACGTTGGGGATCGTGTACCCAGGGGCCACCGAATACTGCAATGGCATCGATGACAACTGCAATGGCCTGGTCGACGAGCCTCCGAGCTTTCCGGCGTCCTGGTACTACGACGGGGACGGCGACGGCTATGGCACGCCGTTTGACACCATCACCAGCTGCTCTCCACCCTTTGGCTATGTGCTCGATGACCGAGACTGCGACGACTCCCGAGTGGGCGTGAATCCGTCAGCACAGGAAGTCTGCAACGGCAGGGATGACGACTGCGATGGAGACGTCGACGACGAGGACACCTCCCTGGCCGGCGGCCCCTGCGGTTGAGCTTGTTGTTACGTGGCCAGCCGGGCCCACTGACGAGTTGCCTGACCCCACGGAGACCGCCGATGCTCATCGCCCCCCTCATTGCTCTGCTGGCCTGCGCGCCTGATCCGCAGCTCGACGTCGAGTGGGACAGCGCTGACGTACAGGCCCGGTGTGACGCCGGCCAGACGGTGGCTCACGACTTCGCGAACCCGCCTTCAGCACAGTGGCACATGGACGGTACGGCCGCCTGGGTGCCCGGCGGAGCGGTGCTGACCAACGCGCCTCGCCAAGCCGGCGTGCTCTGGTCCCGGGTGCCCACGTCGAGTGACAGCTGGCAGGTCGCCGCTTCATTCGAGGTGGCCGATGGCGACCATGCCGATGGCATCGCGCTGGCGGTTCA
>CAYYHT010000067.1:0-16756 GCA_964471355.1 uncultured Enterobacteriaceae bacterium | reverse complement strand
GCCGTGCTGCTCGGAGCGCTGGCCTTCTGGAGCTTCGGGAAGTGGACCGACCCCGTCATCGACTTCGGCTACGAGCTCTACGTCCCCTGGCGGCTGGCCGAAGGCGACGTTCTCTACCGCGACATCGCGTACCGCAACGGCCCCGATGGCGTCTTCGACACCCCCGACGACAAGTCCTTCGACAGCGTCGCCCAAGTCGATGATCAGTACTACGTGGGCAGCTCGGCGCTGAACCGCATCGAGAAGTACGCGAGCGACAACGGCTGGGTCGCACTGGGCCCCGACGACGAGCTCGGCACCTTCGACGGCGTGACCTTCACGGTCGCAGAGGCCGCCGCGGTCGTCGAGCTGGCCAACACCACCGGCCAAAACTACCTCGATGACGACCTTGGCCTCGACCGCCGCGCAGTGCTCAGCATCGTCGATGCGCGCCCCATCGAGAACATCGCCGTGCTCTCCGACCTGTACTACGTCGGCAAATCCGCCATGACGACCCTCAAAGAGGAGTCCGCAGGCCTGTCCGGCTGCACCGTCGACGGCTGGGAGACCGAGTACGTCTACGCCGACGACAGCGGCGAGTGGCGCAACACCCTCAACTCCGACTTGGTCGAAGTCATCGACGATGTCACCGGCGTCAACGACTGGTGCGGCAACGCATACGGCGACTCCTGGTTCGTCAAAGCCACCGTCGACCGCTTCAACTGCGAAGAGAAGGGCTACACCATCGAGCTCGGACAGCTCGTCGACGAATTCCACGGCCTGTCCTGGTACATCGAGTTCGAAGTCGATGCCGAGTTCAGCTACAACGGCGCAGTCTGCGAAATCTGATCAGGAGCGGGCTCGCAACAGCGCTTCAACCTCGGTGAAGCCGCGCTCGTGGGCCAAGAAGAGCGCTGTCGCTCCGCCTTTGTCTTGCACGCTGCCGTCGGCTCCACCGGCGAGCAGCGTTCCAACGACCGACGAGTCGCCTATCTCGGCCGCGTAGTGCAGCGCTGTTCGCCCGCGTACATCAGCGTGGTTGGCGTTGGCTCCCCGTTCGAGCAGCAGACTGACGACCTCGCCATGTCCGCTGCCGGCAGCTAGGCAAAGAGCCGTCGCGCCGGCCTCGACGACACCATCGAGCACTGTCGCGTCGATGGATGCTCCCTCGGCCAACAGAGGCGCAATACGCTCCCAATCGCCGTCCACGGCGGCTGAGTGGATGGGCTGCAGGTACTCGTCGATGTCGCCGGATTGGTCCTCGAAGATGACTCCGGGACCTCTAAAGATGCGCTGCATCAAGAAGAACATCACCGCGAACATCGGGATGAGCAGCGCAAAGGTGAAGCACAGCCCGCCGCTGGCCTCGACCGGTCCTGGGGCGACATCGGCGAATGGAATCATGCCGCTGTACTTAACCCCAACCCGCGCATACGTTGAGGCCGGAGGCAGCTTGTCCACGCCCTTTCTTCTCGCATTCAGTGAAGCGCTCGTCGCCCGGTTGCTCGAGGAGGGCGAGATCGAGCTCGTAAAGGGACGCGAGATGCGCGTGGTGGAGTGGCTTGCCGGGCGCCTCAATACCGCCAAGCACGGCCAGACGTTGATCAGCCTGACGGGCGATGCGCTCATCCAATGCGACGATGTCATCGAGCTGTGGGCCGACAACGCCCGCATCAAGGAATTGGTGGAGGATCTCAGGGCGTGAGCGACCAACCGCAAGGCCACACACCCCAGCCCATCGTGCCCGGCGCGCGTTTCATCATCCCCCAGATGGATGACGTGCCCATGCGCTGGGACTACTTCTTGATGGAGGCGGCACGGGGCTCTCGACGCGTTCCCGACTGGGTGTTGATGGCGCTGCCCTGCTTTGTGGCCGAACACCGTGGCATCCAGCCAGACGAGGTCGAGGCACAGCACATCGACGAGGTGCTCGCCGCCCTGCCCGCTGATCCAAAGCCCACCCTGCGTCAGCTGCTGAAGCAAGCGGACATGCCCATGCCCGAGCCCGGCGGTGACCCGATCTTGGACTCAGCGCTGTGCCAAGGGAATGCGACCCGGGTGCGCTCGCCGGATCTGCTCTACGACGCGGCGCTGCTCGTCTGCACCAACTACGGCGTTGCCGGGTTTGAGGCCGCAGTCGAGAGCCTGGATTCCGAGAACTGGGACCCCCGGCAGGCGGTCGCAGCGATGCTGTATCTGCTGCTGACCCGAAGCATCTAGAGATGGTCGCCGGCTAGCACCCGCAGGCTTCCTCGTCGTCGGGGATGCGCAGCACACTTTGGACCGAACTTCTATCGAGCCCAGCTCTGAAGCTACGACTCGTCGTCTTCGATGTCCGGTTCGCGCGCCGCACTGATCTGCTGGCCCAGCACCATCGCCCGGAAGGCTCCGCCGATGCAGAACAACAGTCCCCAGCCCCGCTGATCTTCAAGGGCCAGCATCGTTCCTACTGTGATCATGATTCCGACCGTGATCAGGCCAGTCATGATTCGCGCCTTGTCATTCAACGAGGGGCCTCATCATCTGTGGAAGGTCGGCGTTGGCCGCTTCCTGGTTGACGTGCACGGGTAGCATGACCCGAAAGGTGCTGCCCACGTCCTGTTCGCTGGTGACCGACAGATGGCCGCCCATCAGCTCGCAGAACTGGCGGCTGACGGTGAGTCCCAGCCCGGTGCCCCCGTACTTGCGGGTGGTGCTCGCGTCGGCCTGCTGAAAGGCCTCAAAGATGCGTCCTTGCTGCTCCTCGGTCATGCCGATGCCCGTGTCGATGACGTCGAAGGCCATGAACTGCCCATCTCGACGCGCGCGAAGTGCAATGACGCCGTCGCGCGTGAACTTGGTGGCATTGCCAATGAGGTTGAGAAGAATCTGACGCAGCTTGGTGTCGTCTGCGAACATGTTTCCAAGCTCGGCCGGCGCATCGAGCTCAAAGGTGTTGTTTCCCTTGCCCACCAGCGGATGCACGGTGTTGGCGACGTCGCGGCACAGCCCGTGCACACTGAATTCGCGCACGTCGAGAACGACCTTGCCCGACTCGACCTTGGCCAAGTCCAGCACCGTATTGATCAGCTCGAGCAGGTGTTTGCCGGCGCCGCGAATCTTCTCGAGGTCGTCCACCATGGCCTTGTCGCCCGAGTCCTCGGCATCTTCTCCAAGCAGCTCTGAGTAGCCAATGATGGCGTTGAGCGGTGTGCGCAGCTCGTGGCTCATGTTGGCCAGAAACTCGCTCTTGATCCGATTGGCCTCGAGTGCCTCGTTGCGGGCCTCGGCCATCTCGCGCTGAATGCGACGGTTCTCTTCATCGATCAAGATGCGCTCGACGGCGATGCCGATCTGGCTGCCGAAGCTCTCGAGCATCTTGTACCAGCGACGCCCCCACCCGCGGCTCTTGCGCGGGACCAATGACAGCGCACCAAGGCAGGCGCCCGTGGCTTCGAGGGGAATGATGAAGTGGCCATCGGGGGGATCGATCACATCCATGCTGGGGTCGTAGCCCCCCATCACTGGATTGTTTCGAGCGTCCAAAAAGGCACTCACTGCCGAGGCGCGAGCCTGCACGTCGGCGCGCGGGGCGTTTCCGCGCACCTGACCCATCTTGATCTCAGAGCCTCCACCGGCACCGACCAGGAACGCTCCAATCTCTTCGCGCAGGCCCAACGCCTTGGTGGCCAGCAGCACATCCATCACGCGTTCGAGCAGCAGCTCGATGCTGACTGTCTGCTGGACGATGCGATCAACGCGGGATCGCAACTTCAGCCAGACCCGGGCCTGGTCGAGCAAAATCTCGGCACGACGGAGCCTCGTAGCCAGTTCTTCGTCAGACTGCGTTGTCGCCGACATCGCACGCATTAGAACACGGGTTCAAAACGCAGGAGCGCACCATGATGTACTTCATCAGCACGCACATCAACGCCGACGAGAGTGAGTACGAAGACCTGACCACCGCAGTGAAGGCACTGGGCCCCTGGTCCAACCGCCTCAAGAACTGTTGGCTGGTCGAGAGCAACTTCAGCAGTGGTCGCATCCGTGACCTGCTCAAGCCGCACCTTCAGTTCGAGAACGGCGACCGCATGTTCGTTGGTCAGTTCACCAACAACTGGGCCGGTACCGGCATGGGCGCCGATTTCCCCGATTGGCTCAAGCGCCGCAACTTCGAGCCGCCGGTCAAGCCGGTCGGCCACTAGCGCCTAGGGCAGCTCTTCTTCGAGGTTGTCTTCCGGACCGAACATTGGTCGGGCCGGAATCTCGACTTCCGAGGTGTACCAGCCGGTGTCGTCATCTGATGTGATGTCGGCGCGATCGGCCAGTTCACCTGGGTCGTTGCGCAAGTAGTCGTCGTCGAAGCCGGGAAGTGCATTGGGGTCGAGCGACAGTGCCGGACCCGCCGGCCGCTCGTCAACGGGGACCATCTCGGTCTGCATCTCGCCAGTGTGCTCGACGAGTTCTGCCCCGATTTCGCCAGGGTTCAGGTCTTCTTCCCAGTACAGGTTGTAGACCGTGCGGCCAATGTCCCGAAATAGGTCATCGAGGGCGCGCTGGACCTCACGCTTCGCGGACGGCGAGACATCTTGTGCCAGCCGCATCGCCTTCTCGGTTTCTTCGAGCAGGTGGCGGATCTTGTCCTTCTGCCCGATTTCGTCGAATTCATCCATGTGTCGACTCTACTGCAAGAGCGCATAGGCCTGAAGGGCTGCAACCACCAATGCGTGATCGATGGCGCCCTCGCGCACCAGACGCAGCGCATCGGCGACGGAATGAAGCTCGACTTCGATGTCCTCGCCCGCATCGAGATCGGGCTCGTGGGTGCGCTCGACACCAGTCAGCGCGTACATCATGAGTCGGTTGTTCTGGATGGCGGGGTTTGCAAACACGGTGCCGAGTTCGATGAGCTCGCCGCCGGTGTACCCAGTTTCTTCTCGCAGCTCTCTGCGCGCAGCCGTGGCGCCGTCCTCGCCCGGATCGATGATGCCCCCAGGAATCTCAAGGGTCAGGCGCTCGTTGCCGTGGCGGTACTGGCGAATCAGCACGATTTCGCCCGCGGCCGTGATGGGCACCACGTTCACCCAATCGGCCATCAATAGGCGCATGAAGGGGCGAATGCCGTCCCGGGTCTGGACCGGAAAAGCGACGGCTGTGCAGATTGGATGCTCGAAGAGGGTACGCGTGGTCATGGTGGTGGGATATTGCGCGGCCCATGGGACGCAAACGCAGACATCAGCCTCCATTCGAGATGGATGTGCTGGCCATGGGAAAAGGCGGAGTGGGAACAGGTCTGACCCCCGACGGTCAGCCCGCGCACATCCGATGGGCCCCCCCAGGCGGCCGCGTCGCGGTGCTGCCATTTGGGCGCAAGAAGGGAATCTGGCAGGGACGACGCACCGAGCTGCTTCGAAAACCTCCCGGATATACCGAGCCCCGATGCAGCCTGTTCGCACTGTGCGGCGGGTGTGCACTGCAAGAGCTCGACCTGCCCACTCAGCGGCAGGTCAAGCAACAGTTCGCGCTCGCACAGCTTGGGGACCTCGAGGGCGTCCAGATTCAGCCAGTCCGCGGAGCCGACGAGGCCTATAGCTACCGAAACAAGGTCGAGTTCTCATTTGGCAGCGCGCGCTACCTGTCCGAAGCCGCCCACGCAGCCGAAGAGACCATCGAGGGGCGCTGGCTCGGATTCCACGCGCCGGGACGCTGGGACCGCATCGTCGACGCAGAGCGATGCGATCTGGTCAGCGAGGCCGCCAACGCGGTCTTGGCCGAAGCCCGTCGCCTGACCCTGACCGACTCCTCTCCACCTCCATGGAATCCTCGCAGCCACACCGGATTCTGGCGCCACCTGGTGCTGCGGCAGGGATTCGCCACGGACCAGCTGCTGGCGATCGTCTACACCAACGAGCCGGCTGATTCTGAAGCGGACGCAGTACACGAGCTGGCAAAGGCGCTGATGGCACTCGAGCTGCCCGACTCGGTCTCGCTGGTAGGGGTTGTGTGGGGCACCAACGCTCAAGTTGCCGATGTGGCCCGCGGAACAACCCAGCAGATCTGGGGACGGGGAACCCTCACCGAAAAGCTAGGCCCCGTCACGTTCGAGTTGTCACCCACCAGCTTCTTCCAGACATCGACGACCGGTGCCGTCGTCCTGTACGACGCCATCGGCGAGGCTCTCGGCGACGCCAAAGGCACCTGCTACGACCTGTACTGCGGCATCGGAACGATCGGGCAGTACCTCGCCCACCGGTTTGACCGGATTGTGGGCGTCGAAGAACGCCCAGAGAGCATCGAAGACGCCAAGCGGAACGCCGCTGCCAATGGCCTGACAGACGTCGAGTACACCGCCAGCCGCATGGAGAAGGCACTGCATCTGCTGCCTGCGTCACAAGAGGCTGCGGGAGACACGGTATTGGTCGTCGATCCGCCGCGAGCCGGCTTGCACCCCAAAGCGGCGACTGCGTTGGCGGGCGCCCGCGCCGACGTGCTCATCTACGTGGCGTGCAATCCCGCCTCGCTCGGCCGCGATCGCGTGGTGCTCGAGGCTGGTGGATGGACGCTAAAAGCCGTCTGGACCGTCGATCTCTTCCCGCAAACGGGGCACATTGAGCTGATTGGCCGCTTCGAGCGGGAACCGGTCGGCTGATCGGTGGTCCGTCTGAGTGAGCGGACCCGATGACCCGACACTCTCGCCCTGAAAGCGCATCACAAACGAGCCTGGTTCCCGTGTTGAACCTGGCCAATATCGTTGTGCCGGCGACCGTCATGCTGCTGGGCCTGGGCGGTTCGGCGATCGTGGAGTACGTCAATCCGCCTCAAGTGGTCGAGCAGATGCCTGCTGCGCACATCGACGTTCGCATCGAGATCACCGAGCAGGGCTACATCATCCATGGAGCCCGTGGGATCTTCGAGAGCCAAGGGCGGCTCGTGACCGACCAAGGCTCCCTCAATGCCGCCCTCATCGAAGTGAAGACCGCCTACCCTATGGAGCGGGAGGTCACGATCATCCCGCGTCCGCGCACTCCCTACGTGAACATCATGCGCACGATGGACACCACCCGCAGCCACTTCACCTACGTCAAGATCACCTCTGACGAGTAGCTCCTAGGGAATGCGCATGGTCAGCACCATGGGCACATGATCGCTGATGTCCAGGTGCTGAGTACGGGTCTCGAAGCCCACCTGCTCGATGCCGTCGTGGAACACATAGTCCAGCACCCGGTCTGGCTGGTCGTCGCCAAAATGGCCGTAGGTGCCGTGGGTCGCGACCCCATCTGGTCCTGCGTACTGCTCAATCGTCACCGCCGGCTGTAGGCGTCCAAAGAGCAGCCCCACCGGCGGCTTGTCTTCCGGGTACCAGTGCTGGTCCTGACTTCGCAGGCGGCCCTTGTCGAACCCAGGGGGCAGGCTGTTGAAGTCTCCGGCGAGAACGAGCGGAACGCCCGCCTCTTTGGCCTCAAACGCGCGCTTGCCCAACATCCTGACCTGTTTGAGCAGGGTGCCATCTCCCTGACTGAACGCGGTCAGATGGGTGTTGAACAGCGCGAACTCGCCGCCGCCCGCGATGGGCATGCGAATCTCGAGCAAGGCCCGACGCAGATTGAACAGCCGGCGATGCACGGGTTCGTCGAGCAGCGGCAGCTGCCAGCGAGTGGCCTGACCCAGCCGGTATTTCGAGTACACCGACAAGTGCATGTTCACGCGACCCATGTGCTCATGCTTGGGGTGGGGCACGTAGCGGACCTTGTGGTACGGCGTACTGACGTGGCACGGGTACCCGGTCGCAGCCAGCAGGCGAGCGTGTTGATCGATGCGGTGGGTTCGGCGGCTGTCTCGGTCGACCTCTTGCAGCAGCACGATGTCGGCGTCAGCCTGCTCGAGCACCCGAGCGATGCGCTCAAGGGTCTCTTCGACCCGCTGTTCAGACACGCTGACGGCCTCGCCACCGTCATAGAAGAACTCTTCGCGGCCGGCGGCGAACTGCACGTTCCAGACGAGCACCTTGATGGGAGTGTCCCGGGGAAGTTCGGGAGTCCCCGCATCGCAGGTCACAGGTACATCCATCTGTGCTGTGGGCAGCGAGAAGAGGGACCGCACAGCCAGCACCAACACACCCGCGCCGGCTGCCAGAACAGACAGGATCTTCGCCCGCTTGCTGCCCAGAGGTACCTCCCAGCGTGGCATAGCGTGACGCGATGGGCCTTCCCACTCCAAATCCGGTGTCGAGATTCTGGAAGGAGGCACCGTCGTGCAACTCGGAAAAATCACCGGCATTCCCATCCACCTGCACTGGTCATTTCTGGCGCTGATGGGCTTCTTCGGTGTGCAGGCACTGGGCCAAGGCGGAGTTGCTCAGCTGGCGTCGATCGGGTTCGGGGAGGTCGCTCTGTTCGGCTCTGTGCTGCTGCACGAGCTCGGCCACGCATGGGCAGCCAGGAGATTTGGCATCGGAACTCGGGACATCTCGCTCTATCCCTTTGGCGGTGTGGCATCACTGGAGCGAATGCCTCGAGAACCCCGGCAGGAGCTGATCGTTGCCTTCGCCGGACCCCTGGTGAACTTGGCTCTGTTTGCATTGTTCGCCGCTGCTTGGGCCGCGACGGGCATGTGGGTCTTTGCCGGCATGGCGGCCATCAACGCCATGATGGGCGTGTTCAACCTCATCCCCGCCTTCCCTATGGACGGAGGCCGCGTGCTTCGCGCCGGACTCGCCATGCGAATGGGCTGGGAGCCAGCAAGTCGGATCGCCATTCAAGTCGGCACCTTCTTTGCCTGGACCTTTGTGTTCGGAGGAATGCTCACTGGCTGGTGGAGCCTGGCGTTGGTCGGCGGATTCCTGTTGTTCGCCCTGCCGATCGAGCGGTCGCAACTGCACAGCCTCTCCCCAGAAGATGACCCGCGGCCCACCCGTCATGTGGTGACCCAGTTCCGCGTCGCCCCTCGACACTGACCGTGTTCGATCGGATCCTCTGAAGGATCTGAGGACCCGCCGACACATGCATAGGTGTCGGAGGTTCCATGGCTCGCCTCGCCATTCTCATCGCTGCCATCACCCTGTTCACCGCGTGCGGCACCGAACAGGACACCGCCACCGCCAGTGACTGGAGCGAGACGTCGTTCACCGACGAGCGCGGCATGCAGTGGACCATCGCGGTCAGCACGGTCGAGACCGGGAACTTGGTCGACGTGCAGGGCTGGGCCGGCTTGCACAACACATCGGGCGCCCCGATGCTGATCGAGGGGGTGCGCAACTGCGCCTATGCAAACCCCGTGGAGCTGCGCGCGGCCGACGGAACCCTGGTCGAGGTCGATCCGTTCCTGGACGGCAATGTGGACCTCGTCGATGACTTGCGCTGCGGACCGATGGTGCTGTCGTTGGCAGCGGGAGAGACGCTGTGGGTCAGCTCGGTGACCTGGGCTCAGCTCGAGCCCGGCACCTATGAGATGTTCGGCAGCTTCTGGAATGGCAAGGCGGCGGCCATTCGCTTCGATATCTAGGCGCCAAACTCGCCGGGCAGGCTGGTCGGGTCAGTGGTCCACGCCTTGAGGTAATTGTCGTTCACCCCCCACAAAGCAGCGGGGCAGTACTTGCGCAGCACGGCCTCGGCTGCGGGCACATGCCCGGTCATCACGATGATCTCGGTCGCCTGTCCATCGTGGCAGTACATGCGGTACCAGGTGCTGATGACAATGCCGTTCATGGAGTGCTGGGTGGGCGCAATCCAGACCACTTTGCCGTGGTGCTCGACAAACCAATCCATCACGCCGCTCGTGTCTGCGCGAGCGGCCTCGAACAGCGCCCAGGCCATCACCAAGCAGAACACCGTGATGACTGCCTTGATGATGAGGTTGGTGCTGTCGGCGTAGCCATCGTCGTTGGGCAACACAAACAGCGCCGGTCCGGCGAGGGCCAACAGAAGCGAGACGACGTACATCGTCCAGGTACCGTCCTCGGCGGTCGCGCGAAATGGAGCGAGCTCGGGGTCAGTCATCGCGCACAGCTCATTCGACGGCGGTCCAGGTCAGCGCATCGTGCTCGGGTGGCAGGAAGGCGGCAGACCGAGCCTCGCCGCTCTGCGCTTCGATGAACGCGATGGTCAGCGAGCTGATGAGGTCCTGTGCTTCGTCCAGGGGCAGGAATGCGTCGCCGCAACCATCGTCGGCGACCAGGCAGAAGTCAGTGAAGCTGTAGTGGCCCACCTGATCAATGGCTGCGAGGTAGCGCGGGGTCACTGTCAGCTCCGCAAACATCGGCGCGACCGTGTAGTTGAGCGGCGTTGTGATGTCGTCCTCGCCCCCGATGACCAACATCGGCACGTCAATCTGGTCAGTCAGCAGCGCCCATCGGCCAGCGGGCGCCCACGGAACCCCCGCCCAGACCCGGGAATCGGACAGGTCGCCGCTGCCGTCGTCGGGGTGCTGCTCGGCCCAGACCTGTTCGGCTCCGCAGAGCCAGCCCACGTCGGGACAGCGCTCGGCCATGCCGATGAGGTCGAGCGGCGCACCGGCTGTGGCAAAGGTGGTGTAGCCGCCAAAGGAATGGCCAACCATGGCGTAGCCCGCATCGCCATCAACACAGCCAAACAGCTCGTCGGCGGGGTCTTCGCCGCGAGCCACGAGGTGGTCGAAGGTGTCAGCCATGTCGGTGGGGCGGCGCACGGCGGCTTCGTCGGTGGGCACGTCCCCCAGATCGAACGCGGTGTTGCCGATGTGGTCTGGGGCGAAGACCACAAATCCACGCCGAGCAGCCAGCTCGGTGAAGAAGATGGACTGGTAGCGCAGGCCTCCGTTCCCATGGCTGAAGCCGATCACGGGACGGGGCGTGTCGCACATCGGCGCGCTGTCGGTGAACGCGCTGCCAGGGGTCATGCCGTCGCAGCGCACTTCGGCGCCAGGATCGGTGGTGGGGTACCAGAACTGGGCGGGCAGGACCGTGCCGCCGCGCGCAGTGACCTGGTCGACCTCGGTGCCGGCGTCGTACCAGCCACCAGCATCGGGCGCGACGTACAGATCGGGCTCGAACGGCACCTCGGTGTCTTCAGTGGGACCACAGGCAACGAGGAGGGAGAGCAGGAGCATGGGCGCACCTTAGTGGGGCGGGGCCAAGCTCGCCCCTCATTGCCAATCAGTTCAGGATGGCGACGAAGAGGACCGCGGCGACTTGGTCGGACATTCGGACTCCTGTGCTCACTCGTCGACGAGGCGAACTCGGATGTCGGCGAGGCGTTGGATCAGCTCATCGAGGTGGTGTCTCAGCCCATCGCGCTCGTCAGTAGTGATCGCGTGGCCCCCTGGGCTCTCGGGCATGCGGGCTTCGTGCAGTGCGTGCTGCAGCTTGCCCAGGGTCGAGCCTGCCTCGAGGATCAAATCCACCAGATCTTCGTCGCTCTCTGTGCCATCGGGAACATGAGCCACTGTGCAGTGCGCTGGGCGCAGGTAGGGACCAAAGACGGCCTCGGGCTGACCCGTGAAGTTCGCCAACAAGGGCAACACGTCGGCCGGCAGGTGCGAGCGCCCCGCGCACCAATGAGAGACGAGGCTGCGGTCGATGGGATTTCCCCCGGCATCCATCCACGCCACAAAGGCCTCGACCTTTAGGTGCTGCCCGTCGCGCAACTCCGCGAGCATTTCCCGCGACGAAGAACCGTACGGCTTGACCGTTCCCAACACACCTCCGCCGCTAGTGTACCTCCAGAGGCCTTCTCACTGAATCGCCCGTTTTGTGAGAACGCATCTGCTTGCGGGCAGGTGTCCATATCCATATCTTAGTTATCGGGTACTCCCGATATTTCCGACGAAACCGATAACCGCCATCGCCATGTCCTGTCTTCTGGCCTCCACTGCGGCGGCACAGAGCGTCGAGGGATTCACCGAGATTCGGGTCTCAAGCAATCTCGGCGTCGACGGGACCCCTTGGAACTTGGTTGAGCGGGCCCGCCCCACCTTCGAGACCGAGCTCGGTTCCGACCGCCTGATGTTGCAGTGGACGCTCGAGACCGCGCTCGTTCAGGGCCGCCAATCACAGAAGGTGCTTGAACAGGCGCTGAACGCAAGCGACCTGGGCCCGTTTTTTGACCTGGCCGGCTGCGAGTGGCCCACCGGCACGCACCAGCACCTAGCCATCAGCAACAATCCAGACCTGTTGTCGCTCGAGCGAGTCTATGTGGACTGGTACCACCCGAACTTTGACCTGCGCGTCGGACGCCAGCCACTCAACTGGGGCAGCGCGCAGTTCACCAATCCCACTGACCCGTACCCACAGGTACTGCTGACAGAACCATGGAAGCCGCGACAAGGCGTGAATGCAGCGCGACTCACGGTGCCGATCGGCGATGGCCTCAACCAGATTCAAGCAGTGGTAGGCACCGACAACCGATTCCAGAAAGTCCGGGCCGCGGCCCGCGGAACCGTGAACGTGGCCCAGACAGACTTCTCGGTCATCAGTGCCTATCGGCAAGAGTCCGACGAGCTCCTGACCGGCATCGACATCCGCGGCAACGCGGTGGTCGGCTTCTGGTTCGAGGGCTCGGTGCACGCCCGCAAGCTGTTCATCCGCGGAGACGGCGTCGACGTGTCCGAAGAGCTCGCGATGGGCATCGACTACAGCTTTCCCATCTTCCAGAACTTCGTCGTGGGCGCCCAGTACTACCGCAACGGCGCCGGAGCGACAGACCCGAGCGAGTACGACTTTGCCAGCCGGGCGAGCCAAGGGGTCGAGGCTCCACAGTGCGACCAAGAGCTCGGCCCCGACAGCCCCTTCGGCGACGGCAGCGGCACCGTCGACCCCTTCGCGCCGTTCTTCAGCGCGCAAAACTACGGACTGGTGTCGGTGAACGCTGTGCTGACCACAGAGTTTTCGCTGAGCACCGCCATGCTGCAGAACTTCGACGACGGCACAGGCACGCTCATCCCAACGCTGACCTTGTCGCCATTCGGCTCGACGCAGATTGCCCTGTCGGGGCAGATCCCCTACAAATTCTGGGGCGAAGGCGGGGAGTTCAAACCCAACCCCGCCGACCTCGCGCTCAGCATGCCCAGCCCACTTGTTGTCGGCGAAGCCATCGATGTCGACCTGTCCGGGCTAGTCCCGGACGCAACACTCACCCTCTGGACTCGAACCAGCTTTTAGCTAGGGAGACCCATGTCGATCTGTGAACTCAAAGGTGTCGGAAAAGACTACGGAAGCGGCGCGGCCCTCGTCAGCGCGCTCAAGAGCATTGATCTCACCATTCACGCCGGTGAGTTCACCGTGTTCATGGGCCCATCGGGCTCAGGCAAGACGACCCTGCTCAATCAGGTCGGCTGCCTGGATGTGCCGACACGCGGCACAGTGCACCTCGAGGGCACCGACGTCGGTTCCTTGGGGCAGCGGGACCTGGCTCAGCTTCGTGCCAAGCGCATCGGGTTCATCTTTCAGTCGTTCAACCTGATTCCGGTCCTCACCGCCCAAGAAAACGTCGAGCTGGCTCTGCAGCTGTCCGGCTTCTCGGGGGACATGAAGAAGGCAGCAAGCGACATGCTCGATTCAGTCGGCCTCGCCGAGTTCAAGCGTCGACTGCCCAACCAGATGTCCGGTGGACAGCAGCAGCGCGTCGCCATTGCACGGGCACTGGTCAAGAACCCGGCCCTCGTCATCGCCGATGAGCCGACCGCCAACCTCGACTCCAAGACGGGCGCGCAGATCTTGGACATCATGCGAGACATGAACGAGAAGATGGGGGTCACGTTCATCTTCTCGACCCACGACCCGATGGTCATGGAGCGAGCCAAGCGCATCGTCGTGCTCAAGGACGGCGAGCTGCACGAGGACCGCACCCAGACACAGGCGGGTGCCTGATGTTTCTGGCACGACTGGGGTTCTGGAACCTGATGCGCAACAAGCTGCGCACGCTGCTGAGCGTCGTGGTCATCGCATCGGGCGTGTTCACCCTGATCTCCGGCCAGGGCATGATCGGAGGCCTGAGTCTGAACATCATCATGACCCAGATCCAAACGGTCAGCGGGCACGTGGCACTGCAGCCCGAGGACTACCCCAAAGAACCGCTCTCTCATCCAGTCGACAACTTGATCACAATCGATGCGGACGCCGAGCAGTGGCTCGATACCAACACCGTGGCGTGGACCAAGCGCATTCAGTTCGCCCCCGAGGCCATCTTTGGCGGCGACGGACTCAGAGTGAAGGCCATCGGCTTCACGGACAAGGACGAGACGGTGTTCAACCGTGACGACTGGGACATCCGGGAAGGCGGAAAGATGCCTGCGACGGCCGAGGACGGCGTACTCGTCGCCACGGGACCGGCCGACCTGCTTGGCCTCAAGGCCGGCGACGACCTGACCCTCAAGGTGCGGACGCACAAGGGCGCTCTCAACGCCATGTCGGTCAAGGTCGCCGGGGTGTTCAGTGGAGGGTCTCCCATTGTGGACTCTCAGGTCGTGATGGTGCCGTGGGACCTCGCACAGACGCTGGTGCGGAACGGCGACAAGACCAGCCACGTGAACATCCTGCTGTCGGACCGATTCGACATGAACGACGTGGGTCAGCAGCTGACTGGGTACCCCCTGCCGATCGCCGACCTCGACGACCCCAAGCGCGTGTCCGAGGCCGTCGTGAACGACGCCGGCTTTGTGACGTGGGAGAGCGAGACCCGCGCGCTCATCGACATCCAACAAATTCGCCAGAATGCCCTCAACTTCATCACCTTCATCTTGTTGATGGTCGCCGGCTTTGGCATCGCGAACACCATCCTGATGGCGGCCTACGAACGCATCCGCGAAGTGGGAACCCTGCGCGCCATGGGCATGACCCGAGACAAGGTCCTGACCATGTTCGTCATCGAAGGGGCCATGCTCGGCGTCGTGGGCGGCGTCCTGGGTGTGCTGGCTGGAGGCGCAATGGTGTGGAACTACGCGACCTACGGACTCGACCTCACCGAGGCGATCAAGGAATCGGGCGAGGCGAACAACAACATGCCCTTCAAGCCCATCATCTACTTCGACTTCGACCCCTCGATGTTGGCACTCGGATTTGCATTCGCCGTGGTCATGGCCATCGTGGCCTCGATCTACCCAGCAATCGTGGCATCCAGAATGGTGCCAGCCGACGCAGTGAGGGCCTAGTCTCATGCTTGCACTCGTCGCTTCGCTCCTCGTTCGGCCTCACCGCCGGGCGGAATGCGCCCTCCCTTCGTCCTCATCGCCGCGCTCGCAAGCTCGCTTGCTCTTCGTCCTGCAGGGCGGCCGCGCCGCCGGAGAGGCCTAGTCTCATGATGACACTCGTCGCTTCGCTCCTCCTTCGGCCTCACCGCCGGGCGGAATGCGCCCTCCCTTCGTCCTCATCGCCGCGCTCGCAAGCTCGCTTGCTCTTCGTCCTGCAGGGCGGCCGCGCCGCCGGAGAGGCCTAAATGCTGATCTTCCGACTTGGTTTTCGCAATTCGCTTCGCAACATTCGGCGTTCGATGCTGACTGCCAGCATGGTCGTCATGGGGGTCGCCGCCCTCGTGGTCGCCATGTCGTGGATTGAGGGCATTCTCGGTGACATGATCACCAGCTCGACCGACACCATTGGACACGTGCGCGTCGCTGACCCCGACTTCGTCAAACGCGAACAGCTGATGCCGATGTACGAGAACATCGCCGACGTAGCACCTGTTGTCGAGGCCGCGGCAGCGATTCCCGGCGTAACGGCTGCATACCCCGTGATTCAGACCGGCGCCGCAGTCTCGGCGGGCGACGAGTTCGGAGACACCTTCGGGCTGGTCGTGGGCGCACCCGAACCGTACTTCTCCGAGACGCTAAAGCTCGAGAAGTACCTGGTGGAGGGCACCTGGTTCACCGGCGATCCCAATGAATTCATCTTGGGCGAACGCCTAGCAAAGAAGGCCGATGCCGAAGTCGGCAAGGACGTGCTGCTCATCGGACAGACCCAAGACGGCGCCATGTCGCCGATCAAGGGCAAGGTGGTGGGCATCATCCATTCGGGCACAGCGGCATTTGACCAGCGGGCATTCGTGCCACTGGCCAAGGCGCAGTACCTCGTCGACATCCCTGACGGCGCCATCGAGGTGCTGGCCTTTGGTGCCGATCGCCACGCGGCGGCAGGCATCCGCGACGCGATGAAGGCCGACCCGGCATTCACTGACTACGAGGTCCAGGCCTGGAGCGACCGTGAACCCTGGAATGCCCTGGCAGGCATCATCATCGCGATGCAGGGCATTCTCGGTGGCTTCGTCGTGTTCATTGTAGGACTGGGGATCTGGGTCACGATGATGGCGAGCGTACTGGAGCGAACAGGAGAGATTGGCGTGTTGCGCGCCATGGGCTTGTCGCGGGTCCAGACGGTCCTGATGTTCGTCTTTGAGGCGATGTTGATCGCCGCCGTCGGCGGGGTGTTCGGCGTCTTGCTGGGCGCCGGTCCCGCCTATTGGCTCGAGGTCAACGGCATCACCTTTGGCGAGGACCTGACCCAGAACATCGGCACGGACATGGTCGTCAGGCCTGTCGTCTACGGCGACATGAGTCCATCCGTCGCCATCAAAGGATTCCTTCTCGGCCTTGCAATGGCCATCGTCGGCAGCGCGATTCCAGCAATCCGCGCCGCCCTCATCCAACCCGTCGAAGCAATGCGGGCCCGGAGGTAGACATGACACGACGCACCCTGATGACACTGCTGATGACAGCCTCGCTGGGCCTGATGCTGCCCGCGGGTTCTCTGGCCCAAGACGCGCCACCCGAGCCACCGGATGTCGACAGCCTGCTCAAAGGGCTCGAGCACAACCTGAACTTCGAGTCGCGCACG
>CAYYHT010000066.1:0-16780 GCA_964471355.1 uncultured Enterobacteriaceae bacterium | reverse complement strand
CTTCGGACAGATCCAGCGGTACATCGCCGAGGGATATGCGGCGATGGAAGCGGCCAAATGCCTCACCTACAAGGTTGCTCAGGACGTCGGCCCCGAGAGCCGAAACCGGATTGGTTCGGACGCCGCAAAGCTCTTTGCCGCACCCGTCGGCAAGATGTGCGCCGACTACGCCATGCAGGTCATGGGCGGCGCGGGATACTGCCGTGAGTTCCCGGTCGAGCGGTTCTGGCGCGATGCGAAACTCCTTGAGATCGGCGGCGGCACCCTCGAGTCCCACCACAAGAACATGACCAAGGACCTGGCTCGGGCAAACCCGGTCGCATGAAGGTCCTGGTCACCCGAAGTCGGCGCCGTGCGTGGGAACTGGCGCATCCACTCAAGACTGCCGGCTTTGAGCCGGTCAATGTGCCGCTCCTCGAGCTCGTCGGCATCCCGGGCGCATTGATGCCCTTTGTGCTCTACGAGTACGACATTCTCCTGCTGACCAGCGCTGCCGCGGTCGATGCGGTGGTCGGGGCCTATGACGCGGGGCTCAAAGAGATCGAGCGGGTGTACGCCGTCGGCCCAACCACTGCCGCGGCTGCCGAGGCCCGCGGCCTAGAGCTGGCGCTCATTCCAGACGTGCACACCGCCGCTCACGCCATCGACCGCATGGGAGTCATCTGGGAAGCCGACATCCTGTGGCCGAGCGCAAAGGATGTCACATCGGACACCCTGGACCGCATGCGTGGGCGTGGAGCCGATGTGCACCAGGTCGCCGTATACGAAAACGTCGCCCCGGATGGCCACGAAGCCCGTCTGGCCCAGGCCGCCAAGATGGGCATCGACGTCATCACCCTGATGAGTGGGTCAGCAGCCCGCCGTCTGGCGGCATCTGGAGTCGATTTCGGCGACGCCAAAGTCGTGGTGATCGGTCCGACGACCGCTGCCGTCGCCGAGAGCGTTGGACTGACCGTGCACGCCGTCGCCGACCCCCACACCGTCGAAGGCGTGGTGCAGGCGGTCGCAGCGCTGTAGGCGGGACTACAGCGTATTCAACGTCACGATTCCGTCGGTGCCTGGGTCGCCCTCGGCGCCGCCGCCGCCACCGGCTCCATGCTGGCCACCGCCGCCCTTTCCGCCATCCATGCCCACGGCATCGCTTCCTTGGACCGCACCGCTGCCGGTGGATGGGCTGCCGAACTGATTCGGGCCACCGCCAGCGTTACTGTTGAAGCCGCCACCGCCGCCATCCGCAGCACCACCACTGTTCGAACCGCCGGTCGGAGAGTCGTCTCCGCGTGTGCCCGCATCGCCGCCGCGGCCTCCGTGAATGTCGCTTGTGTGGGTCGCTCCGCCGGCACCGCCGCCACCGCCGCCGACACCCGCGCCGCCCCCGCCTCCGCCCGCATAGGCAGTTCCACCGCCTGAGGCGCCGCCGCCACCACCGCCGCCACCGAGTCCGCCCGACGCAGACAGCAGGCCGCTGTGGGTGTTGGTCTCGGCTGCCAGCGTGATGGTGCCGCCGTGTGCTCCGTTGGCGCCACCGCCGCCACCGCCACCGCCACCGTAGTGGGATCCGCCGCCGCCGCCACCGCCGCCGGAGCCGCCTTGCATGCCCTCGGCGAGAATGCCGCCTGCCCCAACAATGGAGGGTGCACTGATCCACACGATGCCGCCGCCGGCTCCACCGTCACCGCCGTCGCCTCCGTCCTTGGCGTAGCCGTAGCTCATGGCAGCGCCACCAGTGCCGTCACGCAGCCCGCCCTGGGCAGGCGTTCCCGGTCGGTAAGTCTGTCCCGAGCCGCCGCCTCCACCGCCCGTGGCTGCGCCGCCTCCGAGAGTAAGCTTGCCCGCTGCACCTGCAAAGGCTCCGCTGTCGTACACGCCACCTCCACCCGCTCCAAAGCTCGGTCCTTTGTTGCCGCCTGACGTGCTGCTGAAGTGGCCGGTGCCGCCTCCACCGCCCCGATTGCCGGCGCTGTAGCGAACGCCTAGGCCGTAGCTGGGCTCAGTCTCGTACCCACCCTGGCCCGCCACTCCGCCGCCGGCGCCGGTGCCCCCCGGGCCCCCGACCTCGCCGCTGTTGTACACGTGGTCTGGCCCGTCGTTGGGGGCCGCGCCACCATCGCTTCCGCCAACCTGAAAGAACCCCAGATGAAGCGCATCTTCAGGGCCGTGCACCCCGGTCTCGCCACCCCGGAATCCACGGCCGGAGACGTCAATGCCCCCGCCGCTAACGGTCACCGTGTCCGCCGCCATCAGAGCGACCATGCCGGTGTGCACGTGTCCAAGGTGCTCGTTCATGTTGTCCCAGCCCGCAGCGGTCAGCACGCCACTGCCGCTGACGGTGACCGTGTCGTACTGCGGCACACGCTGCAGCACGATGGCCTGGTCGGACAGATTGCCGCTGGTATAGGCCTGCGTAATGTCGGCACCAAACGTGATGGTGTTGCCGCTGACATCGATGATGTCGACCAGATCCCATGTGCCCACTGCACCGTTTGCCGCCTGGCTACCGCGCATGTTGATCAAGATGGCCTTGTCTCCGGCAGCAAGCCCGTCGGGAGCGCTGGCCACATCGACGGTGTTCGTCGAGTCGGGGCTGGTGACCACTTGGTAGGCCACACCATCGGGCTCGGTGCGCCCATTGCTGGGATCTTCGTTGAGGTCTCGCGAAGACGTGACCGTGATGTCTCCGTCGATGCCGCCGCCAAACAGGCACGGTGAGGTGCCGTCCGAAGTCAGGTCAATTTGCCCGTCGCAGTCACTGTCTGCGCCATTGCAGATCTCAGTCGCGCCAGGGTAGGCCGTCGCGTCGTAGGCGTCGCAATCTGGCGCATCGAGTGAGCCATCATTGTCGTCGTCCGCGTCGCACTCATCGCCTTCGGCATCGCCATCGAAGTTGTCTTGCGAGACGTTCGACACAAACTCGCAGTTGTCGTCGTCGTCGTCCACGCCATCGTTGTCATCATCGTCGTCGACACAGTCAGCATCGGCATCGCCGTCGTTGTTCGGAAAGCCCTCATCGATCGATGAATCGCAGTTGTTGTCCGCGCCATCACAGCTCTCGGAGCCTCCAGGGTAGACGTCGCCATCGAGATCGTCGCAGTCGTCGGCCGAAACCACATCGGTGTAGCCAGAGGGCTGATCACAGGCTTCCGTCGTAAAGCCCGGACCACCGTGTCCGTCCCCGTCAATGTCAGCATGCCAAGTCTGTTGGTCGATCGCCTGCTCGTCGATGTTGCTGTCGCAGTCATCGTCTTCGTCGTTGCAAAGCTCGTCAGCACCGGGGTGCACGTCGTTGTCGCCATCGTTGCAGTCATCGTCATTTGCAACGTGATCGGTGGGCTCGTCACACGCCACTTGGGCATCCGTGGCATCGCCAAAGCCGTCGCCGTCGCCGTCGCTGTACCAGGTCGTGCCGCCAAAGGCGCCCGGGCCATCGACGGTGCCATCGCAGTCGTTGTCGACACCATCACAAAGCTCGACGGCGTTGGGGTTGATCTGGCCTGAGGAGTCGTCGCACTCCTCGCACGCGGCGTGACCATCCCCGTCGGCGTCGGCGTAGCCCACAGAACCGTCGCAGTTCAGGTCGGAGGGGTCGGTGCACTCCTCCACGGCTCCTGGATGCCACGCGGCATCCGCATCGTTGCAGTCCGAAGCATCGCTTGTGTAGCCCGCGGGTGTATCGCACCCTTCGACGGTGACCGTCGCGTTGCCATAGCCGTCGTCATCGAAGTCCGCGTAGTAGGTCGTGGCGTCGGTCGCTCCGTCATCGACAGTGCCATTGCAGTCATTGTCGATGCCGTCGCAGAGCTCCTCGGCATAGGGATTGATCGTGGGATCGTCGTCGTTGCAGTCCTCGGCATCCGACGCGCCATCCCCATCGTTGTCGATGGGACCGGAGTTGTTGTTGGTCGACGCGCCGGTGTCTGACGCCGGGCGACAGGCGCCCAGGGCGAGCACGACAATGAGGGTACAGATGCGCATGGGGAGGTTCCTTGGTTGGGCACAGTGTGCCCCAGGAACCCATCGATTCGCCTAGGCTTTCGCCAGTTGCTTTGCCAGGACAGTGCCCATTGCTGTGGCCTCGGCGATGGTTCCGCTGACGCTCGCCCGTCGGTCCTCATAGAAGCCCAGCACGTTCAGCGTCTGCCCATCCAGGATGGCGTGCGCGCCGGCCGGAACGGAGCATCCACCCTGCAGCTCGATCAAGAAGGCGCGCTCGGCTTTGACGCAGATCGCTGTGGCCGGATCGTGAACCCTGGACAGCGCATGAATCGTCTCGACGTCCCCCTCGCGGCACTGAAGGGCCAGCGCCCCCTGCCCTACTGCAGGAATCATGTCTTCGACCGCGATGAAGTCAGTGACTTCTGCACTGCGACCCAGGCGGGCGATGCCAGCCGCCGCCAGCACAACCGCCGCATATTCACCGTCGCGCTGTTTCTGAATGCGGGTATCCACGTTGCCGCGAATACCCCGCAGCTCTATGTCCGGACGCAATAGTTGGAGCTGTGCTTGGCGCCGTTCGCTGCCGGTGCCCACCACCGCGCCCGCAGGCAGGTCCGCCAGACGGGCTCCGACCAGAACATCCCGTGGGTCCTCACGGACGGGAATCGCCCCAAAGATGAGCCCGTCGGGCTGATCGGTCGGCATGTCCTTCATGGAGTGGACCGCCAGATCGACGTCCCCAGCCAGCAGCGCGTCTTCGAGTTCTTTTGTGAACAGTCCCTTGCCACCGACCTGGGACAGCGGCCGATCGGTGACTCGGTCCCCCTTGGTCCTGATGATGACCAGCACGACCGGTCGGCCGGTTGCCTCGGTGATGCGGTCTGCCACCCATTGACTCTGTGTGCGGGCCAGCTGACTGCCCCTCGTTCCTAGTCGCAACGTCTCACTCATCGCTGTGCTTCTCCCACACGTTCAGCAGCGCTTCGAGCGCGCGGCCATCTTGATCTCTAGCGGCCCCACGAATCCCTTGAATCGGCGCATGGAGCACTTTCTTTACCAGCGCTTTTGAGAAAGCATCGAGTGCTTGCCGCTGCTCAGAATCCAGGGTCCCCATCAGCTTGTGGCTGCGCTCGATCTCGGCCACGCGAACGGCCTCCATGCGGTGGGTAATCGCACCGATGCGGGGTCCAACGTCGACCTCGTGCATGGCCTTGAGGAAGCGGTCCGCCTCTTGTTCCACCATGGCGATTGCGTTGACCGACGCCGTGGAGCGCGCCTCCTTTCCGGCTTGCACGACCTGCCGGAGATCGTCGATGTTGAACAGATAGGCTTGTTCGAGCTGGTCTACTGCCGGATCGATGTTCCTGGGCACCGACAGATCGATCAGGAACAACGGCCGATAGCGCCGTTCGCGCAAGGCGGCGCGAATCTGGGCGGGGCCAATGATGGGCGTCGTAGCTCCGGTGGCGGTGACGATGACGTCGACGCGCGACAGGTACTCGTCCATGCGGTCCGACCGAATCGGCGTGCCTCCGAAGTCCTGGGCCGCGCGAACGGCATTTTCATAGGTGCGGCTGGTCACAATGAGCTCTTCGAGCCCGGAGTTCAGCAGGGCCCGTGCGACCTGGCGGCCCATCTCGCCGGTGCCGACCAAAAGCGCGCGCTGTCCTTCGAGCGTGCCGAAGATCTGCAGGGCCAGATCGACGCCAGCGTTTCCCACCCCGACCCGGGCCCGTCCCAAGTCGGTCTCACTGCGCACTCGCTTGGCCACACTCAGAGACCGGTGAGACAGCCGCGTCAGCACCCTGCCCATGCTGCCCGAGCTCTCGGCAACCCGAATGGCGTCCTTTACCTGACCCAAGATTTGGGGCTCGCCGACGATGAGCGAGTCCAAGCTCGCAGCGACGCGGAACAGGTGCAGCACTGCATCGCGGCCATGGTGCCAGTACAGATAGGGCGCGATCGGCTCGCCAGCAGGACCGCGGAAGCTGTCCAGCCAGTTGCGAATGCGCTCCTGACCAGGCTCGGCGATGGCGTACAGCTCGACGCGATTGCAAGTGCTGACCAATAGCGCCTCGTCGATCACTCCCTGCTGCTGCAGGTCCTCGAGCTGTCGACGCAAGCCATCGGCATCCATCGCCAGTCGCTCTCTGACTTCGATTGGAGCCGTCCAATGAGACAGGCCCACGGCCACCAGGTCAGCTGACGTGCGCATGGAACCCCCCGACCAGGAAGTTCATGACCAGCAGGCTGAAGATCATGCCGCCAAAGCCGACGATGCTGAACAGCGCCGAGAGCCTGCCTCGCCAGCCAGCCACCAGCCGAATCTGAAGCGCCACCGCGTACCAGGCCCAGATCAGCGTGACAAACCAGACCTTCGGGTCCAGTGACCAGCTGCCCTCGAGTGACGCTGCCGCCAGGGCTCCGCCGACCCCAATACCCAGGGTCAGGAAGGTGAAACCAAAGAGCATCGCCCGAAACTGCACCCGATCCAGGGCCTCGAGCGACGGCAGGCGACGGATGCTGGCGAGCTGCTTCTTCTTGAGGCGGTCGCGGACATAGAGGTAGACCACGCCCACGGCGAAGGCAAGCGCGAAGCCTCCGAGCCCGGCCACCATCAAGCCCAGATGAACGGGCAGCCAAGGCGACAGCGCGGGAGCCAAGGCCGCCGCACCCACGACCTCTTGTCGGGGAACCACCGTGGCCGTGCCGAGGATGACCACAGACAGAGGGGCCAGCAGGAGGCCTAGTGCGCGAAGGCGCTCGCGGCCGACGAGCAGGTACGCGAACATGATGCCAAAGGACGCCGCTGACAGCGCCTCCGAGAAGCCGGGCTGCACGACTCCCTTGTAGGGAAGCGCGACGAGGGCCACCGCATGACAGGCCACTCCAAACATGCCCGCGTAGCGCGCAGTTTTCTGGCCCCCCATCTGGTTGGCCAGGTCGGGCAACAGGTGCGCGAGGGCGACATATCCGTAGGCTGCGAGCGCCAGAATGGTGGGAAGCTGGTTCACAAGCGCAACGTAACCCAAGTCACGATCGCATCTTGCCGGCCTATGTTCTCGCGCTTATTCCGCGTCATTGCGTTCATCCGAAGGAGCCATCATGGCGAGCGACAAAGTCATCCAGGTCACCGATTCGAACTTCCAGTCCGAAGTTCTCGACTCCGACGTCCCCGTGCTGGTGGATTTCTGGGCGACTTGGTGCGCGCCTTGCCGCGCAATCGCCCCGCTCGTCGACAAGCTCGCCGACGAGCATGAAGGCGCCCTCAAGGTGGTCAAACTCGACGTTCAGGGCAACCAGAAGACCGCTATGGCGCACCGAGTCAGCAACATCCCGACCCTCCTCGTCTTCAAGAACGGCAGTGAAGTGGGCCGCAAAGTGGGCGCCGGTGGCGGCCTTGCCGGGCTGCGAAACCTGGTCTCGTCGCACGTCGAATAGTGCTCGCAGCCGTCCTGCTGTTCTTCGCGTGCGCAGAGTCGGACAACGCGACCCAAGCCGCTCCCACCGATTGGGAAGCTTGGGACGCCCGTGCGCTAGACGCCAGTACTGGCGATGTGCAGAACGTCTCGACTCCCGGCGCACAGGACCAGTGGACCTACGGGGGCGTGTTCGATGGAGGGGGCTACCAGAGAGGACGCTGGGTGACCCACCCACCGCAAGAGTTCGTCGTCGACCTACTTGGGCGGGACTTCTTTGAGCAGTGTGTGCGCAAGATGAAGCACAAGCGCGAGCCGGCGACAATCTGCGTCGTCAACATGCCTCCCTGCCGTCAGATTCGTGTGACGCGCGACGGAGGCGTCGAGTATGAGATCGATGCGACACAATGTGGCCTGGACGTGCCTCCCGAGGACGTGCGCGAGAGGCTGCGCTGGAAATATGTGCAGTAGTTGCTATGCCCACTCGGGCGCTCACTAGGGTAGGCTCGGCTGCTGGGAGGAGTCCATGTCAGGCGGGAGCAAGACCGCGGTGTTCGCGGCTATCGGGGCCAATTGTCTAGTCATGGTTGCTAAGCTGACTGGCTTTGCGCTGACCGGCAGCGGCGCCATGTTGGCCGAAGGCATCCATTCCATCGCCGACGTAGGCAATCAGTCGCTGTTGGCCATCGGCATGAACCGCGCGGCAAAGCCCCCTGACGATGAATACCCTGAGGGCTATACGCGCGATGCCTTCATCTGGGCGCTGATTTCGGCGGTGGGCATCTTCTTTTTGGGCTGTGGCGTGACGGTTGCCCACGGCGTCGAATCGCTTCTATCAACCGGCCACCACGGCGTAGAGGGGGCCCAGTTATCGATCGGCATCCTGATCTTCTCATTGGTGATCGAGGGCCTGTCGCTCGGAATCGCCGTCCGCGAGCTGAAGCGCGCCGCCGACGAAGAAGGCAAAGGGCTGATGGACCACATTCGCACCACCGACGATCCTTTCGGCGTCGCCGTGCTCTACGAAGACGGAGCCGCAGTGCTCGGCGTCATCATCGCCCTCATCGCCGTGATTCTTTCGTACACCACCGGCGAGCACTACTGGGATGCGCTGGGCTCCATCGCCGTCGGAGCGTTGCTGGGACTGCTGGCGGTCAACCTCGTGCAGCGGAATCGGGCCTTGCTGATCGGTAAAGCGGTCAATGCCGACGTCCGGGACAAGCTGCGCGAAGTGCTCGAGAACGACCCCGCCGTCGAGAGCGTCGCCATCAGCCGCGCGATTGTCGATGGGTCAGACAGCTACCGCATCAGCGCCGAGATCGACTTCGACGGCCACTACGTCGCCGAGCAGTACCTCGTCGACAAGGACCTCGTCGAGATTCACGGCACGCTGGACAACCCCGAGAAGCTCAAGGTGTTCCTCGGGGACTTCGGCGAAGCGGTGATGTCGCAGATCGGCAGCGAGATCGATCGCATTGAAAAGCACCTCATTGAACAAGTGCCCAAGGCCAAGCACATCGCCCTTGAGCCCGACTGATGATGCTACCCGACGTCGATTCACTGCGCTGCTTTGTCGAGGCCGCACGGCTGCTCAACTTTAGAGCTGCCGCCAAGTCCGTTGGACTGACCCCTGCCGCCCTCGGACAGCGAATTCGCAAGCTTGAAGACCAACTTGAGGTCAGCCTGTTTCAGCGCACGACGCGCAAGGTCGTGCTCACCGAGGCCGGGCTTGCTCTGCTGCCCCGCGCACATGCCACGCTCCGAGCCGCCGAGGAGTGCGTCGGTGCAGCTCGCGGGCAGCTGGGGCCCATCGAGCGAGACCTGACCATCGGCACGCGCCACGAGCTCGGCCTGTCCTGGATCATCCCGATGCTTCCCGAGCTCCGAGCGGCGTTCCCGGGCGTCACCTTCCACCTCTATGTGGGCTCGGGTCCCGACCTCGACCTGCGGGTCCGCAGCACAGAGATTGACTGTGCGGTAAGCAGCCGGCGCATCACCGACCCGGCCCTCGACTTCTACAAGCTGCACAGCGAGGACTATGTCTTCGTCGGGCGGCCGGACTTGCTCGCCGAGAATCCTCTGAACACGCCCGAGGACGCAAAGAACCACAACCTGGTCGACACCAGCCAAGAGATCGCGCTCTTTAGCTATTGGCGAGACGCCCCAGGCGGCACCGACAGCCTGCAGTTCAAGAAGCTGATTGCCATGGGCACCATCGCCATCATTCGCTACATGATTCTCGACGGCCAAGGGGTCGGGGTCCTGCCCGCATACCTGGTCAGCAAGGACCTGGCCGAGGGTCGATTGGTGCGCATCATGCCGACGGTCGAGGCGCGCCACGACTGGTTCCGTCTGGTGTTCCGCCGCGACGACCCCAGACGCATTCTGTTCCGCGCGCTGGCCGAAGAAATGGTGAGACTGCCCCTGAGCTAGGACTGCGTCCGCAACAGGTGGGCAGCAAGCTCTGGCATCACGCCGTTGATCGAGTCACCAGTCGCCGCCGAAAATCCGCTATGAATCTCTGGTCTGGGCTGAACTCGAATGTGCCACGCAAGGCCCGGCGTGTCGTAGCCCACCGGCCGCGTGAACAAGGCAGCGCAATAAGCCAGCTCGGACAGCTGCTCGGCCATCGCGCCGAGGACATGGTGCATCGCCAATGCGAGGTCCGTGAGAACCATATCGTCCGCGTCGCGGAAGTCTGGCGAGCCCGACGTCGGGACCAACCAGGTCTCGAACGGGTACATGGGTGCAAATGGGCACAGGGCAAGGATGTGCTGCCCCTGCCACACGATGCGGTCGTCGGCTTCAGCACGCTCGATCAGGCGTGGGAACCGATCCGGGACGCAGTGGGCGACCATGCGCTGCACCGCATCGGGCACATAGGGCAGCGCCACCAGCTGTGCGTGGGGGTGAGCCTGTGACGAGCCGGCCCGGATGCCGTGATTGCGGAACCACGCGAAGTGGGCGAAGCGCTGGTCACCCGACAGATCACGCATGCGGTCGCGGGCTAGCTTCAGCGGCGGGACCAGTCGCTCCGGGCTGCCTTGCCACACCATCAGGTCGTGCTCTGGCACCTCGACGATGACCTCGTGAGCGCCGGCCGGATCGCCCTCGACCAGCAGCGCTGGGAAGCCATTTGCAAACGCCCGAGCCGCCCAGGGTCCATCTGCCGGCTGCTGGGCAATGGTCGGCGTCGTCGCCGCCTCATGGCCCGGACAGAACGGGCAGCGACAGGCCGGCACGTTGGGCAGTCCAACCGGGTCACCGGCCCCTGGGCGCCGCAGGCGTTCTGGCGCCAAGATGACCCGACGACCTGTGGTGGGGTCGACCCGCAGATGCCTGGTCATTGCCACCACTCGAGGTCGAGGTCTGCGAACACCGGGTCATGCAGCTTGCACCACTGCTCGGCCGCCAACACGACCTCGTCCGGCTCGCGGCCACCCCACGCATCCTCGACGCCGTTGCACAGGTCGTCGAAACGACCCGCATGCTCCAAGATGCGTCGCATGCCGTAGTCCACTGCCCCTTCGGTCGTGATCACAAAGGGCCAGTCCGAAGCCTGCAGCAGCAGAAGCTGGCGAGCGGCCTCGGTCAGCAGCTCGCGACACCGGGCGTTCTGCCGCCAATCGACCCGATGCCACAGGCCCATGAAGCGGTCCTCGGCGCGGTACTCGACCTCCCAATAAAAGCGCAATCCTTCGTGCAGCCAGACGCGGTGGTCGCCTCCTGCCCCCCAAGTGCCCTCGGGCAGCGAGACGACCTTGTCCACCCCTGACCGGTCCAAGGCCTGGGACACCGTTCGCAGCTCCACATCCGGGTAGTCGTGGTGAAGCCGGCGAAGCACCTCGAGCAAGAACTGCGGGCCCTCGGCCCACCAGTGGCCAAATAGCTCGGCGTCGAATGGGGCGGCGACGATGCCGTAGCGCCCAGTGGACTCGCGGTGCTCGCGGATCTGGTCTGCGACCAGTGACGCGAAGTGGTCTGCGTTTGTGGCCGCGGCCGAACGAGCGTCTTCGGGGTGGTAGACGTGCTTGCCTCCCAGATCGACATCCGAGCCCGTGACCTTCCAATAGCGCAGGCCACGCATCCCGTGACGCTTGTGAAACTCGAGGTAGCGCCCGTCGCCCGGGTAGCCATGCTCGGCGGACCACACCTGTTCTGAGACCCGCCCGCTGCGTCCAAGCACAGACAACGCTGTCGGAGTACCGCTCTCGGCCACTCGGTGCGGCTCCATGGTGCTGCGCCAGCCCCTGCCGACGTCCCAGGTGGCTTGGTCCCAGTCCGTCTTGACCAGGTGGTCGCCGTCGAGCACAACCTCGGAACGGGCCCCCTCAATGAGGTGGGTATCGACGAAGAAGAAGCGCACTCCCTCTTCACCGAACAGCCGAGCCACACCGGCTCGCTGGCGTTCGTCACCGTGCACCGCAGGTGGCGTCCACGGTCCTTCCGGGCGGTAGGCGCACTCGGGCAGCCAGCAGCCTTGGGCGCGAATGCCCAAGTGACGCTCGGTGGCGTCCAGGCCCGCTCGAATCTGCGCTCGGGCACATGCGTCGTGCAGCAACAGAGGGTGGTAGGCGTGGGTCGCGTTGGAGGACAGCAGCTCGACCCGGCCCGCCTCGGCGTGAGTGCGCCAAGCGCCAGGAATGTCGCGATTCAGCGCCTCGAACTGCACAAGCTGCTCCCGAAACCGCACCCCGTACCGTTCGGCGAGCCAACCCAGATGACCATCGCCATCGGTGTAGAAGCCCTCGCGGTCCGACTCGGCCCGTTCGGCCTGCTCGGTGAGCCAGACGACAAAGCCCTGTTTGAACCGATCGTGGGCAAGTTGCTCGAGCAGAATGGGCATCAGCCCTACGGTCCACGAGGCGTTGATGCCTTCATTTGCACACTGCTCGACCACCGACAGCAAAGGCAGCCAAGTCTCGCTCACGGCTTCAAACAGCCAGTCCTCGCCATGGGGCCAGCGGCCGTGATGCAATACCCACGGCAGGTGTCCGTGCAGAACTAGACAGAATGCGCCCTGACTCACAGCGTCTCCGTGGCAATGGTGATCGTGGCAGTGGACTTCTCTTGCCCCCACAGTTCAAGCGGAAAGATCAGGACAATGCACACGCCCTGCACGACCCTCGGCCAAGCGTCCCCGGCCTGTTCCACCGTCTCGATGGGGTAGTGCCAGACCCGCGCCGGCTGGTCCCAGCTGATCACCGTGGTCATGTCGCCGGCATTGAGGCGGGCGATCTGGGCGTCTCCATCGTCGGTCATGTCCCGCAGGACCCGAGGACGATCGCCCACAACCAGTCCAAGCCCGTCCCGAGGCTCGCCCATGGTGGACAGGTTGATTTCGACGGCGACTCGACAGCGCAGCACGTCCTCGCTGCGATTGAGCACCTCGTGGCGCACATCGAGGACGCCACCGGCCTTGAAGGTGTAGCGCTTGGAGACACGAACTTCGCGCTCGCCCTCGGCACTCAGCACCGTCGCATCGGCGGCCACCGCACAGCGGACCGCATCACGACCGTAGCGTTCGGCCGCGAGCACCTGCCAGCTGTCCACGTTCAGCGTCGGGGACGCATCGGGGAAGGTGCCTCGGCGCAGCGCATCGAGAGTGACCCGCGCGTCGAGGAAGCGGTCTTGAAACAACGCACGGGGCATTGAATCGACCACGTGCGCGGCCTTGCTCTTGAGCAGTCTGGTGGCGTTGAGAAGATCTGCGCTCTGCGTGGTCTTGGTCAGGTCGGCCTCGCCCACATCGTCGCCACCGGCGGTCGAGAAATCCTCGTCGATGAGGGCCTGATGGTACGGCTCGACGATGCGCGTGAAGCTGTCCGCGAGGTTCACATGACCCTCGAACAGCGACAGCTCGGTGACCGCTCCGCCCAGAGAGGGGTCGACGACCATGACACCTGCAGGAGTGGTGACGACGATCTCGTCGATGCCGTCACAGTCCTCGTCGACCCTCTCGACGATGAAGCGCTTGTGCAGCCGCAGCTCGCGCATGGCGGCTAGCTGGGCGCGGATCAGATCTCTCCATGCCAGCGCCCGGCGTCGGGGGTCAGTGGCCCCTCCAAAGCCGGAGTGGGAGTATACGGCCCCATCCTGAGCGCGATGCAAGTACCTCTCAATCTGCTGGATGCGTGTCGGATCGGGCCTTCGCTCCGCGTTCTCGTCCGTAGACAGCCGACGCAGCTTGCTGGTCAGCCGCGAGACCCGCAGCATCTTCTTGTGCAGCCGGTTGGCCTCGACGTAGCGAACCAGGGTCGAAGCCACGGGCACGCTCATGCTGGAGCGCACGGACGGCGCCAGATAGATGCGACCGTGGTTTGGCCCCAGCTGTACGGCCTCGGCGGGCGTGACCGTGCGCACGACACCTCGCGCCTTGGCGAGGGCAGCAATGAAGGTGGCAAACCAAGCGTTGGCCCCCGGCGCGTCCAGGGTTCCGCTCGCTCCAAAACGATTGCCTTCAATGGCGAGGTTGACTGGCCCATGCTCTCGCTGTGAGCGTCTCTGCAAGTGCCCCAGAACCGTCTTGACCGGCACGGTGCCAGCGACCTCCGCAACTCGTTCATCGACAGGAAGAAGGGCGATCACGTCACCGTCGCGCTCGGTGCGAAACACACCCGACACATGACCCTTGCGCCCACCGGCGGCTTCGATGTGCCGGTCGGGAACAAAGCTGTAGTCGAAGCCAGCGGCGGCGATCACTCGGGGCCAGCACGGGTCCCAGGCGCCCCAGGGCAGCCAGGCTCCCGTAGGGCGCAAGGCGAAGGTCTTGCGCAGCGTTGTGCTGTGGGACTTCAGCTGAGCCACCAGATCGCGCTCGGGCACCAGTGAGGTGATGGGCTCGTGCACCGGGGTTCCAATGAGCTCGATCTGCTCGCGCTCGAGCAGCACCCGAATCCACTCCAAGCCCTCTGGGTGCCTCTCGCGCAGGTCCTCGACCAAGTGTCCCGAGAGCACCAAGCCCACGCGCACATCGGGCGTGTGATGAAGCGCTCCGAGCAGCGGCTGAAAGCAGTCGCGCCATGCGGTCTCGCACGCAGCGTCATCCCAGGCTGGGTCGAGCCTCAGGTGCAACAGAAAGGAGAGCTGGAGAGTCTGCGTCAAGGGCCGTTCAGTCTACACCCAGCCCCACAAGTGGGCACTCGACTCGGGGGCTGCCAGCCGCACACCACCTCGCTCCGGGAAACGAGCCAAGGTCTGTCCATCGCGAATCAACGACACCGAGACGGACACCGAAGCGCTCGGGTCCTCGACCGGCACTTCCACGACAGGCATCTGCGTTGCAGACACCTTCAGCTCTTGATCGCCTGTCGACACGAGCCAGTGGGCGTCCGCCACAGCGCGAGCCCCCTCGATGCGCAGCCGAAGCTGACCCGACTCGGTCCAGCCAAAGCGCAGTCCAGTGCTATGCCTGACACCCACCGCCATGGATCCCTGTGGATCCCAGCGGACCGTGCCCGAGCCGACCCAGTCCGCCCAGACCCTTCCTTCATCGCCAAGCCTCTGGACCGGAGACTGGGTCCGGGAGCGCTGAGCGCCGCCAATCGGCTGGTCCAGCTCGCTCGGGGGCTCGAGCTGGAGCTCTTGCCAAGCGGCTCGTACGTGGTCGCGGAACAGCGTGTCGAACACCCGCGCGAACTCCGTGCTGAAGTCCTCGCCGTACCACCAAGTCCAGTCCGAGCCCTGTGCGGGCAACAGCTTCTTGAGCGCGGCCTCGCGTCTCGTTGGATCGGCCTCATTGGCGATGGCACGGCGACAGTCCGCCACGAGACGCCACGCCATCCGATCGTCGGGGTGGCCAAACCAGATGCCAAAGTCCGCGTTGATCCACGACCCCGTGTGCAGTTGTTGAACACGGCCCACAGGCTTCAGCTCGCAGGCGTCTTCCATGGTGATGCCGCGGACAGGTCCTGACTTCAGGCCAGCATGCAGGGCCGTCCGGAAGGCATGCCCGGCGTCTGCATAGGACTCCCACGGGTTCTCACCGTCGAGCGCGACCGTGACCACGCCGCCATCTGCCCGCTGGTGCACCGCTGCCAGGAACTCGGCGGCGGCCTCGGCACCGTCGCGGGTGGCGTAGCGAAAGCCGATGGCATCGGACAGCTCGCGATCGCGGAAGAAGCCGCGCACACCATGGCCAAGGTCCCAGCTCCCATTGTTGCGGCTCGAATCCCGCTCGCTCAGCCCCAACAGCTGCTCGTCGGATGCAAGCCAGCGAAACCCGGCCTTGGCTGCCAGCTCGACCACTTCAGGCGACACAGAGCCCTCGGACGGCCAAAGGCCGCGCACGTCCAGACCAAGCACCTCGCGCATGCGCTTGCGGGCCAGCTCTAGGTGCAGCAGGGCGTCTTCGGGCCACGCCGACTCGAAATCGATGGGCACGTGCGGCAGGTTGCGTCGAGCGTGTTGCACGTCGACCAGCAGCGGCAGGATGGGGTGGTAGTAGGGCGTTGTCGACAGCCGAGTTGGCGAGTCACTCAGGGCAGAAAAGCGGTCCGGCAAGTCGGCCAGCAATCGGGCCTGAACCTCGAGCATCACCAGTTTGTCGTCCTCGGTATAGGCCGAGCCCTTGGCCATCAGCTCACCAAGTGCCGGGAAGTCGCGTCGTGCGGTCGCGCCGAACCAAGCCAGCGTGGACCAGACCTGAAGGTCGCGCAGATCGGCGCCGGACAGCTCGTCGTCGGACCGAACCCGCTCACGAAGGGCGGCATAGCTCGCGTGCGCCTCGCACATCGCTGGATGGCCGGTCACGAAGGTGCCACGAACGCGGGCCACCTCTTCAGGCAACAGCGAGTCGGCGGGGCGAGCGCTCAGCACAAGGTGGTCGTCATCACCGCCAGCGGCGTACCACAGCAGCTGGTCGAGCAGCGAAGGCACGAGGTTGATCGTGGCGGCGACCTGCTGTTCGACGCATTCAATCGCGAGATCCCGATAGCCGCGCAGAGCGTGCATACGCGTCCACGGCATGACCGGCCGGCCTGTTCGCGGGTCGGCATAGTCGGGTTGATGCAGATGCCACAGCAGGGCCAAATGAGCCATCAGTGCCTCCTGGCCAGATCGGCGGCGCCCACAATTGCATAGGAATCGGCGCGGCCGAGAACGCGCAGTGTCAGGGCCCGGGCATTCGCGTCAACCGGACGCACCCGCTGCAGACGCACATGCTCACCGAGTTGTGCCAAACCGCCACAGAACGCGACGCAGTCGGGCGCAAACACGTTGACCAAGCTGGCAACGCCGCGGCTCAGACCGTCAGCGGCTTCGTCGCGAACTGCAATGGCCCACCCTTCCCCGGCGCTCGCAGCCGCCATCACGGCTTGGCCGTCCGTGGCACGGCCCGCACTGCGCGCGACCAGACCGCCCGTTCCCGCCCAGGTTTCAAGGCAGCCCACCGAGCCGCATGCACACTCAATCTGCCCTCCGACATGGAT